>CAYTJO010000126.1:0-2386 GCA_964438215.1 uncultured Rhodospirillaceae bacterium | reverse complement strand
ATTAATTAGTAACAACCTTGTTAAAAAATCACAAAAAGGATTACATATAGGTGAGCAATATTACTCTATAATAAGCATGCTAATTCTTAAAAGAACTAAGAGTTATAGTTGGATGTTGATAAAATTAGATGAAGGAAAAAATCAACATATAAGAAAAATTTTTAAAAAAATTGGTTTTAGTGTAAATAAACTAATAAGAATACAATATGGTCCCTATAAAATAGGATCACTTGAAACTGGTAAAACTAAAATATTAAATTTTAAAAAACTTAAGTTAACTAATATATGATTATCACTACAGGAACACTTAAATTTAAAAAAATAAGTTCTATTAAGAACAGCAACTTAAGACCTACTTCTAACAAAGTAAGACAGGCTATTTTTAATGTATTAAAACATAAGTTAGGTATGGATGCATGGAAAAAAAAAAGCTGTATGTTGGATGCTTTTGCTGGAACAGGAATAGTGGCAATTGAGGCCCTCTCAAGAGGACTTGCTAATACAACTTTAATAGAAAAAGATATAAAAAATTTTAAAAAATTAGAAGAAAAAATAAATAATTTAAATATTTCTCAAAAAGTTAAAATTATAAATGATGATTTCTTTAATATTAAAAATTTTCCATATAAGTATAAGTTAGTATACCTAGACCCCCCATACTATAAAAATTTTATAAATCTAGCTTTAGAAAAAATATTGGATATTAAAATTTTAGAAAAAAACTCCATTATAATATGTGAAACTGAAAAAGGCTTTAACTTTGATGATAAAATCAAAAATTATGCTAATTTTTCTAAGACTTATGGTACTGCAAAACTAACCTTTTTAGAATATACTTAAGTTCTACCGAATAACTTTTCTATATCTTTAATGCTTAATTCAACAAAAGTTGGTCTACCATGATTACATTGACCAGAGTTAGGAGTATTTTCCATAAGCCTTAATAAATTATTCATTTCTTCAATATTTAACTTTCTTCCAGCTCTTACACTATTATGACAAGCAATACTTGATAAAAGGTTATCTATTTGATGGCTATTTAAATTTTCCTCATCAAACTTTTCTAATTGTAAATATAAATCATCAAATAGTTCTTTAATTTTAATTTTCCCCAATATGCTAGGTAATTCTCTAACCAATAGACTATTTTGACCATAACCTTCAAATATAATTCCTAACTTCTCTATTTTTTCCTTGTTTTCTATAAATAATTTTATATTTGTATCAATTTCTAATATTTCTGGCATCAATAATATTTGTCTTTGTATATTATTATTAAAAAATGCAGATTTAAGTTTTTCTAAAACTATTCTCTCATGAGCTGCATGTTGATCTACTAAGATTACTTTATCTTTAGTCTGAGCAAGTATAAACATACTATTTATCTGAGCTATTGCAAACCCAAGTCTAAAATTCTCATCATTCTCTTCTTGTTTTTCATCTTTGAAATCAACTGATCGAATTTCATTTTCTGATCTATTTTGATAATTATTAGGAAACAAAATTTGTTTTGAAATGTTACTATGATTGTTATTAATAGAAAACTTATTAAGAAGTTTTTTTTCATAAACTCCAGAATTAATAAGCCCTGATTGAGCTAATGCATTTCGTATAGTTCTAATTAGTATAGAATTTACTTTTTTTCTTTCAAAAAAGCTAATTTCCGTTTTTCTTGGATGCACATTAGCATCAATATCCTCAAAAGGAATTCTTAAATATAATACTGCAACAGGAAATCTGTTTCCTGCTAATAAACCTGCATATGCAGCTTTAATAACTCCCAAGATTTTTCTATCTTTTATTACTCTTTTATTGACTACTATTACAGTATCTTTCCAACTAGACTTGTTGAAAGTAGGAATGCTAACATAACCCTTAATAGAACAATAATTTCTTTTTTCTTCTACAAAAAGTGAGCTTTCATAAAAATCTTTTCCCAATATTTCAAGTACTCTATTTTTATAAGCATCTTCCTTTTCTTTATTAGATAATACAAACTTAAGCTTTTGGTCTTCATAATAGTTAAAGCTTATTTCTGGATGAGAAATAGCAATATTTTTTATTATTTCTCTAATATAATAATTTTCAGTCTTTTTATAATTGTCTCGATAATCACTATTTTGGGGTTCTAAATTATCATTAATTTCCATTAATCGATCGAAATGCGTTGATCTTGGAGATGAGTTGCTACTAACATCACTAGAAGGTACATATTCTTTATTAGCAACACTTTGTTTAATTTTATCTTTATTTTCTATAAGTTCTAAATACAATCGTGGTAATTTTGGAAAATTGGGTTTAGTATCATCATTGTCATACTCATCTCTTTTTTCAGCTGGAATTTTTACAACTTGGATGCGATTTCTATGCATTTTTATTATATAAA
>CAYTJO010000125.1:1188-4789 GCA_964438215.1 uncultured Rhodospirillaceae bacterium | reverse complement strand
CCATTGACCCAAAATTTCCTAGCCCATCTAATAAATGAAGGCTCATAGATAAGTCCTGAGCTTATCTCACCATAGCATCATATATAGCACTATCTCCATGAGGGTGAAATTTACCCATTACTTCACCTACTATTCTAGCAGACTTTCTATGTGGTTTGTTTGAGTCATAATTACCATCATACATACTGTACAAGATTCTTCTATGAACAGGCTTAAGACCATCCCTAATATCTGGCAATGCTCTGCTAACAATAACGCTCATTGCATAGTCCAAATAGTACTTTTTCATTTCATCTTCTATAACTTCTTTATCTTTATGAGTATCATCTGCTGAAAGAGTTGATGGTTTGTCTTCTTCATTTGAATTATTATTATTGTTATCTGACAAATTGTTCTCTTAAAATACTAATTAAAATTATTAAAATGGGATATCATCTTCTAAATTATCAATTTCATTTTTTATTTCTTTTTTAGAAGTATTTTTTGAATCTTGTGAAAGTTTATCTTGATCTTCAAAACTACCAAATGTATTATTATCACTAGACCTATCTAGTAAAACTAACTCTCCTTTATAGTTTTGAACTACTACTTCAGTGGTATATTTGTCTGCACCACTACTATCTTGCCATTTTCTAGTCTGGAGCTGTCCTTCTATATATATTTTTGCACCTTTTTTAATGTATTTCTCAGCAATATCAGCCAATAGTACATTAAATATAACAACTCTATGCCACTCAGTATTAGATTTCATTTCTCCTGTTTCTTTATCTTTCCACCTTTCACTAGTAGCAAGAGATAGGTTTACAACTTTATTACCGTTTTGAAATGTTTTTACCTCTGGATCATTTCCAACATTTCCTACTAAAGTTACTTTGTTTATACTATAAGCCATAAACATTTTATACCAGATTGATGATATATTTACTATATTATTTTAATAATTAAAAAAATTTAAATATCTATAGAATTCATGAAAAATAAAATTATAATAAAAGGTGCAAGAGAAAATAATCTTAAAAATATTTCTTTAGAAATACCAAAGAATAAGATTGTAGTTATTACTGGAGTATCAGGAAGTGGTAAATCTACTTTAGCTTTTGAAACAATATATGCTGAGGGACAGAGAAAATATGTTGAAAGCCTTTCAGCATATGCTAGACAGTTTTTACAAATGATGGATAAACCTGATTTAGATAGAATTGATGGTCTTTCTCCTGCTATTGCCATTGACCAAAAAACAGTTTCTAAAAACCCTAGATCCACTGTAGGAACTGTTACTGAGATTTATGATTATCTTAGACTATTATATGCAAGGATAGGTGTTCCATATTCTCCTACTACAGGAAAACCCATTACAAAACAGACCTCATCAGAAATAATTAAAAAGGTAAAAAATTTACCTAAAAATAAAAAGATTTTTATACTATCTCCCATAGTTAGATCAAAAAAAGGAGAATTTAAGAAGGAATTAATGGATTTAAGAAAAAAAGGTTTTCAAAGATTATTTATCAATAAAAAGCTATATGAATTTGATAACCTCCCCGTTCTAAATAAAAATTATAAATATGATATTGACTTAGTTATAGATAGGCTTATTACAGGAGATAATTTATCAAATAGGCTTGCTGATAGTATCGAGTTAGCTCTAAGTTTATCAAATGGATTAGTTTATATTTTAGATGTTGATACTAATAACATTGACATTTTTTCTGCAAATTTTTCTTGTCCTGTGTCAGGGTTTACTATTGAAGAAATTGAACCAAGAATGTTCTCGTTCAATAGTCCCTTTGGAGCTTGTGAAAACTGTGAAGGTTTAGGTGAAAAAAATTTTTTTGACCCTGAACTCTTAATACCTAATAAGAAATTATCAATAATGGATGGAGCAATTCAACCTTGGAAAAGAGGAATTAATAATTACTATTATAGGGTTTTGAATAAGGTTATGGAACATACTAAGTTAGACTTAACTATTCCTTTCGAAAAAAATAGAGAGCAAGATATTAAAATTTTGCTATACGGATCAGAAGAAATACTTATTGAAGAAAGAAGTTTCAGCAGATTTCGTAGTAGAAACTATCAACAATTTAAAGGATTAATAGACTTATTTGAAAAGCAATATAAATATATCAGGGAATCTTGGATGAAAGAAGAGTACGAAAAATATATTTCTTCTAAGGTATGTAAAAATTGTAATGGTTTGAGATTAAACAATAAATCGATATCAGTTAAAATTAATAATGAAAATATTGGTAGCATTACTAATTACTCTATTGAATCATTGTTTAAATGGACCTCCAATCTTGAAAAAAAATTATGCGGAAATAATAAGATAATCGCTAAACC
The DNA here is from genome assembly GCA_964438215.1 of uncultured Rhodospirillaceae bacterium. Classification (GTDB taxonomy): domain Bacteria; phylum Pseudomonadota; class Alphaproteobacteria; order TMED109; family TMED109; genus JAYYAX01. The sequence continues at coordinate 2,446 of CAYTJO010000125.1, read as the reverse complement.
TATTTTAAGAGAAATTAAAAACAGACTGGCATTTCTTTGTGATGTTGGTCTCAATTATTTGTCATTATCTAGGTCATCTTCTACTTTATCTGGCGGAGAAAGCCAGAGAATTAGATTAGCATCACAAATTGGTTCTGGTCTCACTGGAGTTTTATATGTTTTAGATGAACCTTCAATTGGATTGCATCAAAAAGATAATGCAAGATTATTTAAAACTTTAGTTAGACTTAGAAATTTAAATAACTCAGTAATAGTAGTTGAACATGATGAAGATGCAATTAGACAAGCTGATCATATTATTGATATTGGACCTAATGCTGGATTAAACGGAGGAGAAATAGTTGCTCAGGGAAAACTAAAGGATATATTAAACAATAAAAACAGTCTTACATCTTTGTATTTATCAGGAAAAAAGTCAATTTTAATACCGAAAAAGAGAAGAATTAAAAAATATAATAAATTACTTTCTTTCAATGATGTAACTACTAATAATTTAAAAAAGATAAACGTAAACATACCATTAGGTTTATTTTGTTGCATTTCAGGAGTTTCTGGAAGTGGTAAATCAAGTCTAATAATTGATACCTTATATCCTGCTTTATCTAATTCTCTTTATAAAACTAAACTAAAAGAGGGAAAATATAAAAACTTTAAAGGAAGTCATCTTATAGATAAAGTGGTAAATATTACACAATCTCCAATAGGAAGGACTCCTAGATCAAACCCTGTAACATATACTGGATCTTTTACTCCCATAAGAGAATGGTTTGCACTTTTACCAGAATCAAAAGAAAGAGGATACAAATCTGGTAGATTTTCATTTAATGTAAAAGGAGGAAGGTGTGAAGTATGTGGTGGTGATGGTCTTAAAAAAGTAGAAATGCATTTTCTTTCTGATGTATATGTTAAGTGCGAAGAGTGCAAAGGAAGACGGTTTAACGATGAAACACTGGAAATAAAATATAAAAATAAGAGCATCTCAGATGTTTTGCAACTTTCTGTAGACGAAGCAAAAGAAATTTTTAATGCCATCCCTTCTATAGCAGTAAAATTAGAAATGTTGAGTAAAGTTGGATTAGGCTATATTAAAATTGGCCAATCAGCAACTACTCTTTCAGGTGGTGAAGCACAAAGAATTAAATTAGCAAAAGAACTATCAAAAAAAGCAACGGGGAAAACGCTTTATATACTTGATGAGCCCACAACAGGTCTTCATTTTGATGATGTTAATAAGTTAATAACTATTCTTCAAGAACTT
>CAYTJO010000125.1:447-1178 GCA_964438215.1 uncultured Rhodospirillaceae bacterium | reverse complement strand
AACACAATTTGGATATTTTAAAATGTGCTGATTGGATAATAGACTTAGGAACTGACGGTGGAGAAAAAGGAGGACACATAATTGCTGAAGGACCTCCAGAAGAAATTATCAAAAAAAGAATTAGTTATACTGGTAATTACTTAAAAGATATTTTAGGTTTCTAAATTTAAAAAGGCTAAGGTTTTTCTTCCTTGGGAAAGTAAAATATTGTAAGTCTTAAATGCTGCGATACTACTCATTATTTCATAAGATATTTTACTTTTTATCAATAGCTGAATAGTTTGTGAAGGCAAATGTTGCATTTTTTTTCCTGTTCCAAATAAAATAAAGTCACAATTATTAATACAAACTTCTTTAATTTTTTTTTTAATTAAACTCTCACTAAACAAAAGTTTAGTCTCTATATTTTGCTCTATTGAGGTATCTATTAGTATTATATTTTTAAAATATTTTGTATTTTTTATGACAATATAGTTTGATCCATAAGATGAGATAAAGCTATCATTAGATAAATTTTCAAATTCTATTTGCAAATTTTTATTTATTCCTCTTTAGTTTGGCTTCGTTTTACATTTTAAAAAATTAAAACAGGAGTGGCAATTAATATAGAAGAATAAGTTCCTATTAAAATCCCCCAAATCATTGCAAAGCTAAAATCTTTTATAATATTGCCTCCAAAAACAAACAATGCCAATAATGCCAAGATAGTAGTTGCTGTAGTATTTATAGTT
>CAYTJO010000125.1:0-437 GCA_964438215.1 uncultured Rhodospirillaceae bacterium | reverse complement strand
ATTAAGTAAGGAGATTATACTAATTTTTCTATATTTTTTTAAATTTTCTCTTATCCTATCATATACGACAACAGTATCATTCATAGAATACCCTATTATAAGAAGTATTGCGGCAACTGTCGCTAAGTTAAACTCTAAAGAAGAAATAGAAAACATACCAATAGTGAGAATTATATCATGTATGAGTGCTACTACTGCTCCTATTGCAAAAGGAAGTTCAAAGCGGAACCAGATATAAATTAACATAGCGCTAATAGCGATTAAAATGGAAAAAACTCCGGCTTGAATAAGCTCTTTGCTTACTGTAGGACCCACATACTCAAGCCGTCTATAATCTACTTCTTCATATTCCTTATTTAAAGTTTCCTTAATTTTCAAAATAAGTTTTTCTATAGAAACAGAAAAACGGAGCTTTTATACCTTAAAACTCAAACTGG
>CAYTJO010000124.1:0-4884 GCA_964438215.1 uncultured Rhodospirillaceae bacterium | reverse complement strand
TCAACTTAGAAGAAACTTGCGCGTGAACTTCTAAACCTATAACTATTTCCCAAACTCCAGAACTACCTTTAATTTTGTGTGGCCTAGTCTCAGTCATAATTAAAGTTCCATTTGTGCATAGAAGTTGAATGATGCGGCTTCTTCTAATGAAAATGCCGCTCTTAATAGAGTATCTTCTGTAAACTTATTTGATATTAGCTGTAAACCTAGCGGCTTATTATTTTTGCTGAGGCCTGCAGGTACTGAAATTGCTGGCAATCCAGCTAAACTAGATGGAACAGTAAAAATATCATTAAGATACATAGTGATAGGATCTTTTTTTTTCTCGCCAAGCTCAAAAGCATCGCTAGGTGTAGTAGGACTTAAAATAACGTCAACATCTTTAAAAGCAGATTCAAAGTCTTCTACAATTTTTCTTCTAACTTTTTGTGCATGAATATAATAGGCATCATAATATCCTGATGATAAAACATACGTTCCAATTAAAAGTCTTCTTTTGACCTCTTTTCCGAAGCCTTCACCTCTAGTCTTACAATACATATCATTTAGATCTAAAAAGTTGCCTTCAGGCCTATAACCAAATTTTACTCCATCATATCTAGCAAGATTAGCTGATGCTTCTGCTGGAGCTATTATATAATAGCACGGCAAAGCAACTTTAGTGTGTGGCAGAGAAATATCAATAATTTGTGCCCCTTGAGATTTTAACCAATCCCTTCCCATATTAAGTAGCTTTTCAATTTCTTCTGGCATACCATCAATGATATATTCTTTCGGCACTCCTACTTTTAATCCCTTGACCCCTTTTTTAATACTTTCCATTAAGTTAGGCATTTCTACTTTAGCTGAAGTGCTGTCCTTTTTATCCCATGAAGACATATAGGTTAATGCATATGCAGCATCCTCAACGTTTTTTGTGATAGGTCCAGCCTGATCTAGAGAAGATGCAAATGCAATAATACCAAACCTAGAACATCTCCCATAAGTTGGCTTAAGCCCTACATTTCCGCAGAATGATGCAGGTTGCCTGATAGAGCCGCCAGTATCAGTTCCTAATGCAAAGCAAGATCCAGAGGCTGCAATTAAAGCAGCAGATCCTCCTGATGATCCTCCTGGAGTAAGTGGTTTTGAAAAATCATCTGTCCAGGGATTAATAACTTTTCCTTTATAGCAGGTATCACTTGCTGATCCCATAGCAAACTCATCCATATTAGTTTTACAAATTACTATACCTCCAGCATTTTTTAAATTTTTAGTAACAGTAGATTCGTATGGAGATATAAAGTTACTAAGTATTTTTGAACTAGCAGTTGTTTTATTTCCTTTGGTACAAAAAATATCTTTTACTGCAATTGGAATACCTTCTAATGGCTTGAAATCATCTGGCTTCTTGTTATCTATTTCAGAGGCTTTTTCTAATGATTCATCGTACATTTCTTCAGAAATCATATTATATTTTCTAGTTTTATTTAATTGTTGAATATAGCCTTCAACTACCTCTTTAACAGATACTTCTTTATTTTTAATAGACTGCACAGTCTCAATTAGAGATAAATTTATCAACTCTTTCATTTTTTATTCTATTACTTTAGGTACTGTAAAAAATTTTCCATTTTTTTTAGGAGCATTTAATAGTATTTCCTCCTGATCTATAGTTTTTGAAAACTCAACATCTTCCCTTTCAAAAAGTTTAGAGTCATTTACATTTCTTATTGGTTCTACGTCTTGTACATCTACTTTCTTCAAATCTTCCATCCATTGTAAAATATTTGAAAGATCTTTTGAAAACTCTTCTTCCTCTTTTTCAGTTAGATCTATCCTAGCTAGAAAAGCAATTTTTTTTGTAATTTCTCTGTTTATTAACATTTTTTGTTTAATATTTTTTATTTTATGTTATTTATCATACATAGAATGATTTCTATCTTACACACTAAAAGTAAAAGCACAATCACATTTGATATAAATTTATTTAAGAATTTTTTAACTGAAAAAGGAAAAATTCTTTCTTTAGATGCTAGCAAAAATATGATTGGTACTGCGCTATCTGATGATAAAAAGCGTGTTGCGTTAAGTCATATATTAATAGAAAGAGAAAAACTTAACAAAGACTTCAACAAAATCCAACCTATAATTGATAATAATAACGTAGAAACTGTTGTATTAGGACTTCCCCTCAATAAAGATGGAACTAAAGGAAGACAGGCTCAATCCATTATAACTTTTGCAGGTAATTTGAATAAAAAATTTAGCCTTCCTATTTTAATGTGGGACGAAAGATTTTCTACTGTTGGAATAGAAAGGGAAATGATAAACACAGGACTTAAAAAGAAGAATATTAAAAAAATTATTGATTGTGCTTCGGCGACGTGGGTTTTGCAAGGAGTGTTAGATAGACTTAACTATGGTATAATGAATCATGAAAATTAAACATTTACTTTCTATAAAAGATTTATCAGTAAATGAAATAGAAAATATATTAAATGACGCTAATAATTTTCTTAACAAAAAAAAAATTCAAAATACGATATTAAAAAGGATAAAGGGAAAAAATATTATTAACCTTTTTTTCGAAGACTCTACAAGAACTTTGACATCGTTTGAACTTGCTGGAAAACAGTTAGGCGCCAGTGTAATTAATATGGCAGTAGCCACTTCTTCAATTAAAAAAGGAGAATCTCTAATTGACACTGCTATGACACTAAACGCAATGAAACCTGATATATTAATTGTAAGGCACAACATGAGTGGTGTTCCTTACTTATTGTCTGAAAAAGTTAATTGTGCAGTTATAAATGCAGGTGACGGAAGCAATGAACATCCGACCCAAGCGTTGCTAGATGTTTTGACAATATTAAGACATAAAAAAAGAATATCGGGGTTAGAAGTTGCAATAATGGGAGATGTTTTACATAGCAGAGTTGCAAGATCAAATATTTATTTATTAAATAAACTTAATGCGAAAGTTAGAGTTATTTGTCCTCCAACCTTATTGCCAACGGGCATAGAAAAAATGAATGTTAAAGTCTTTAAAAATATTCATGAAGGCCTTAAAAATGTTGATATTATTATGGTGCTGAGAATCCAGAAGGAAAGAATGGAAGGATCTTTCGTTCCTTCAGAAAAAGAATTTTTTAAATTCTGGGGACTTGACAGAGAGAAATTAGATAAAGCTAAAAAAAATGCTTTAGTCATGCACCCTGGACCAATAAATAGAGGAATTGAAATAGATAGTGATGTAGCTGATGATATAGGAAGATCACTAATACTAGAGCAAGTTAAATTAGGAGTAGCAGTAAGGATGTCTGTAATAAATAAATTAATTAAAAAATGAAAATATAGAATGACTAAAATTATATTTACAAACGCTCACATTGTAGACCCTATTCAAAAAATAGATAAAATCGGAACTATTACTATAGAAAATAAAAAAATTACAGAAATATCTACTGAAAGAAAAAGCTTTAAAGATGACAAGAAAAATAAAATAGTAGATTGTAAAGAATTAATACTAAGCCCTGGTTTTATTGATTTAAAGTGCCACTTAAGAGTTCCTGGTGATGAGCATAAAGAGAACCTATCTTATGCAAGTAAGGCTGCTGCAGCATCTGGAATTACAAGTTTAGTTTGTATGCCTAATACTAATCCTATTATTGACAATGTCTCTATTGTAGAACTTTTGCATAGGAAAGCTCGAAAAGAAAGCCATGTAAAAATTTATTCTACAGCAAGTATTACAAAAAAACTCCAAGGAAAAGAGCTAAGTGAATTTGGTCTTTTAAGTGAAGCTGGAGCCTTGGCCTTTACAGATGCTACCACTTCTGTTCATAGTTCTTCCGTTATGTACAAGGCATTAAAATATGCCAGCGCATTTGATATTTTATTAATGCAGCATCCTGAAGAAAAAGAATTAAGTGATGGAGGATCAATGACATCTGGCAAACTTTCTACTGAACTTGGCATCAAAGGAATTCCAATAGAAGCAGAGGTTATTCAGGTAGAAAGAGATATAAGACTTGCAGAAATGACAGATGGAAGAATTCATTTTTTAAATATAACTACTGGTCTAGCATTAGAAGCTATTAAAAATGCTAGGAAAAAAGGACTAAAGATAAGTTGTTCAACTTCTCCTCACTATTTCTCACTTAATGAAAAAGATATAAAAAAATGGAGGACTTTTGCTAAATTATCACCACCTCTTAGGGATGAAAGTAATATGCAACTTGTTAAAGAAGGTATTGCTAGTGATATTATTTCTTGTATTACCTCAGACCATTCTCCTCATGATACTGACAGTAAAAGACTTCCCTTTGAAATTGCCTCTGCTGGATCTATTGGGTTTGAATGCCTATTACCACTTACTTTAAACATAGTTAAAGAAAAGAAACTTGGAATAACGAAACTAATAAATTTGCTCAGCACAAAGCCAGCTGAACTATTAAATTTAAAGTCAGGAAATTTAAAAAAAGGAAATAATGCAGATATAGTGATATTTGATCCGAACAAAAAGATTACTTTATCTTCTAAAAATATAAAGAGTAAATCAAATAATTTTCCATATGAAAACACCAAAGCTTATGGTGAAGTCTTTTTAACTATGGTAGACGGAAAAATAATTTTTGATAATGGTAAACTTAATACTTAATCACCAAATATTAATATTAATTTTAATTAGCTATTTCATTGGGTCTATACCATTTGGATTTTTAATTTTTAAATTTAAAAACAAAGATGATATAAGAAAATATGGTTCTGGTAATATTGGAGCTACAAATGTTAATAGGCTTTTAGGAAGAAAGCTGGGGTTAATTACTCTATTATTAGATTTTCTAAAAACTTTTTTAATTAGTTTCTTAATTTTTAAAACTTATGGATCAGATACAGGTT
>CAYTJO010000123.1:4097-5025 GCA_964438215.1 uncultured Rhodospirillaceae bacterium | reverse complement strand
AGTAAAATTAAAAGAAATTAATATAGCTAATAAAGCTTGACTACTTAATGGTGAAGTAGAATTATTAGTAAATTGTATTAGAATAAAACAAAAATTAGAGAGCTAGGCATGAGCTTTTTAAAAAAAATAATTGAAAGTAAAAAATTTGAAAATATAAAGGTAAACACCGAAGTCTCGGGCGTAGTAAGAGGTTTAGAAGGAAGCATTGTAGAAACTGATGGATTTCCTGCATCTGTAGGAAGCGTTTGTGAAATAGAAAGTTTAGATGCTTATAAAACTGGTGCAGAAGTCATAGGTTTTAGAAATAATAGAAATTTAGTGGCTCTTCATAAGACAGATACCAAGCTAAAAGTTGGTTCTAGAGTAAGGCTAGTTGATGAAGGAGTTAATATAGATGTAGGTGATCAATTATTAGGAAGAGTTATAGATGGAATGGGGTATCCTCTAGACGGGAAAAGTTTGGGTAAACTTAATGACAATTGGCCATTAAATGGAAAAGCAGTAAATCCTTTAGAAAGAAAAAAAATAGATACAGCATTTGATGTAGGCGTGCGTACAATTAATTCTATTATTACCATTGGAAAAGGGCAAAGAATAGGCATTATAGCTGGAAGCGGAGTAGGAAAGTCAGTTTTATTACAAATGATGAGTAAATACTCAAATTCAGATGTAGTAGTAGTAGGTCTAATTGGAGAAAGAGCTAGAGAAGTAAAAATTATGGTAGAATCACTACTAAGTTATGAAAAAAATAACAAAATTATTATAGTTGCAGTTCCAGCAGACAGGTCTCCTTTATTGAGAATGAGAGGAGCAAATAGATGCACAGCAATTGCTGAGTATTTTCGCTCTAAAGGTAAAAATGTTTTGCTAATCATGGATTCTTTGACAAGAGTAGCCCATGCCAAGCGAGAAATAGGTTTAGCTTTAG
>CAYTJO010000123.1:0-4087 GCA_964438215.1 uncultured Rhodospirillaceae bacterium | reverse complement strand
AAGGGTATCCTCCTTCTGTTATATCAATGATACCAGCTTTAGTTGAAAGAGCAGGAAGTGGAAACAGTTCAGAAGGAAATATAACAGCATTTTATACAGTTTTAGCAGACTCAGATGATCACAACGATCCTGTAGTTGACTCTGCAAGGGCCATACTTGATGGACACATAGTTTTATCTAGAGAACAAGCACAACTTGGTATTTATCCAGCAATAGATGTGCAAAACTCAATCAGTAGGGTAATGGACGATATAGTTTCTGATAAGCAAAAAAAACTTAGCATAGAATTAAAAAAAACTGTTTCAGTTTATAAAGAAAGTAGAGATTTAGTTTTAATGGGAGGGTATTCAAAAGGACAAGATAAATCAATTGATGCTGCACATCAAATTTGGCCAAAGATTGTTGATTTTATGAAGCAAGATAGTTCAGAAAAAGATACTCTTGATGGTTCTTATGAAAAACTTAAAATTCTTTTAGAAAATACAAAGCAAAATGTTAAATAAAAAAAGACTTAAAAATCTTAGTTTATTGAAACAGAAAAGCCTATTAAATCAAAAAATAGCAATATCTACTTTAGATAATGAGTTTGAGAAAAATAAAACTAATAAAAATAAATTAAAAGATATTTTAGATAACACCTCAATAGATAGCACGGAAAGTGCATGGAATATGAAAGAAAAAAGTCAGTATAAATTAAAATTAATAGAGCAAATTTATATATCAGACAATAGAGAAAAATTTTTAAATATAGAAATAGATAGAGCAAAGAAAAACCTAGGAAAGCTAATTAAAGAAAAAGATTTGGTTGATGAGAAAATCAAAATAATTACTCAATTAGAAAATAATGATAGAGAGAGAAAATTTATCAATAGTATGCCCCCTCCTAAAAACAACTGATGGCATTGTTTTTGCAGTATCTAGCAAAAAGTGAGAAATAATGAAAAGTATTATTGAAAGCCTATTTGCTGGTATTTTAGAAAGTAGTAATTTGACTAGTAAACAAAAAAAAGTCTTATCAGATACAGGTGAGAATTTTTCATCAGATTTGAATAGCTTTTTGTTAGGTGAAGAAAATAATATTAGAACAGAATTGAATTCTGAATCTGAAGAAAAAAAATTAGAACATATTAATTCTTTTAATAAGACTAAAATTGTTGAAAATGAGAATAATTTAAACTTTAATACTGATGCTAGTATAAAAGCTGATCCTAGCATAGAAGCTGATCCTAGCATAGTAGCTGATCCTAGCATAGTAGCTGATCCTAGCATAAAAGCTGATCCTAGCATAAATGAAATTAAAAACTTTAAAAAAACAGGAAATAATGTAGTTTTTGAAAAAAATAATGATACTAATGAAAAAATTATTGAAAATAATATTCCTAATAATTTAAAAGAAGTAAAAGAAAACAAAGTTTTACGAATTAATGATATTAATCAAAGAAATAAGAAGTTAAGATTTGTTAAAGGCAATTTTATTAATATTAATTTAGAATTAGATAAACCTAAGAAGGAACATAAAATAAAGACACTATTTAAAAATTATTTAAACTTTAATAAGTCTAAGAACTATAATAAAAACAAAAAAGTTTTAAAATTTATATCTTCTAATAGTCTAAACACAGAAGTTATTAAAACAGTTACTGTGTCTAAAAAAAGTAATATAATTTTAAAAGATAACTTTAAAGATAGTGCTAGTATTAATAATCCAGAAAAAAGTTACTCTGCTTTAAATAGTAAAGGAGTTGATTTGAATTTAAATTTAGATAGTTCTGAAAATGAGAAAAGTGATAATTTAAATAAATCAACCAACAGCCTTCTGAAAAATATTTTAGATATAAAAAGTAATAATGTTAATCAAAGAATTGCTGAAATATTTGAAAGAAATATAAAGTTAGGTAATAATAGATTTGAAATAGAAATTAGACCAGAAAATTTAGGAAAAATTGAAGTTATTATGGAAATAAATGGTGACTATGTAGAGATTAACTTGAAAGTAGATAGTGGTAGTGCTGCTAGTTTGTTAATGGAAAGTAATACTAGTTTGCAAAAATCATTTAGTTCTCAGGGCTTAAATCTAAGTAATTTGAATTTGAGTTATAATAACCAAAATAAATTTGGAGAAGAAAATCTTAAAAGAGAAAAGAAAGAAAATTCTAAAAAAAATATTAAGGAAGAAGAAAGCTTAGAATTAAAAATAGAAAAACATCATAAAAGTAATAATTTGGTATATATAAAGGCATAAATATTTGGAGTGAGACATGGCTGAAAATAATGAAGAAAATAAAAAAGGTGGAATTGTAAAAATTGCAATATTTGCTGGAGCTGGACTAGTACTGTTAGGTATAGGTTTGGGTATAGGAGCTCTTATTTTTGGTGGAGGTAGTGAGCCAGACCCTTCAGCAGAAGTATCAGAAATACTTGAAGGAAAAAATCCTGAAAAAGAAAAAAAAGAAGAAACTTCTGAAGAAGATAATACAGAAGAAGAAGGAGAGATAGAAATGGAATGTGTTGAAAATTCTGATGGAGAAGAAGAATGTGTTCCCAAAAAGAAAGTTAAAAAAGTAAACGTAGAGGAAAAATTCTTGACTACTTATTATGAATTTCCTGGTAATTTTACTACAAACTTAAAAGAATCTAAAAAGTTCCTGCAAATTACAGTTGGTGTTTCTACACAATATGATGATGAAGTAATGGTTAATGTAGAGAGCCATCAGTTAGCATTAAGAGGCATCATTTTAGGAGTAATGAGTGAATATTCAGAACAAGATATTGCTGGTAGAGAGGGAAAACAAATCCTTGCAGATGCAATAAAGGATGCTCTAAATATATTTTTAGAGGATAAAGAAGGGTTTGGAGGAGTAGAAGGTATTCATTTTACTTCTTTTGTTTTACAATAATATTGGAGAATGATTTGTCTAAAGAAAATTCTAGAAAATTAACTTCTGATGAAGTAAACGCATTAATGGAAGGTCTATCTTCTGGCGATATTACAGAACTAAATTCAGGAATAGGTAGTAATTTAGAGGTTTCTCCTTTTGCTTTTGGAACTGATGATTTATCTCTTATGGGCGATTATTATGCCCTTAGACTAATAAATGAGAGATTTGCAAGATTTGCGAGATCAGTGTTCCAACCAATGCTAAGGATGCAACCTAGAATTAGCTCTTTTCCACCAGAGGTAAAATCTTTTGATGAATATTCTTCTTCTTTAGAAAGTTTTATGAGTCTATCAACTTATAGGATAGAGGAACTTAGAGGTTCATTGCTGCTAGTAATGTCTCCACCTTTTATAAGCATTCTCACTAATGCGTACTATGGTGGAAATATTGAGGTTCTTAAAACCAATAGGGCTGAATTTACGGCAACAGAAGAAAGAATTATAGAAATGGCAAATGATGGTTTAATGAGAGAGCTCAAGACTAGCTGGAAGGATCTTACACCTGTAAATTTTTCAAAAATAGGAAGAGAAGTAAATCCTCAATTTACAACATTTGTTGATGCTAGTGACTTAGTTATTATTTGTTCATTTGTTATTCAACTTCCTGGAGTAGACGCAGCAAATTTTGATATTTTGTATCCTCTTCAAACATTAAAGCCAATTGCATCATTACTAAGATCAAGGGTCCAATCTGATATAGTTGAAGATGATACAAGTTGGAGAGAAAAAATGGAAAAATCAGTATTAGAAGTTCCTTTAAAGATTAATGCTACTCTGAGTGAACCAATTGTAAATTTATCAAAGTTATTAAGGTTAAATGTAGGTAATACTTTAGAAATACCTATTTCTGATAAAATTGATGTTTATGTAGAAGATATAAAAATGTTTAATGGAGATTTAGGAGAATTTAAAGGAAATTCGGCTGTTAATGTTAAAAAAAGAATTTAAATGGAGAGATAAATGGTAGAAGAAAAAAATGAAGAAGTTGTTGAGGAAGCTGCAAAAGATCAAGAAGAAACTGACAAAAAGACTTCTAAAGAAGAAGTAGCGACTGAAAAAAATGAAAGAAGTAGTCTGGAAAACTTAAGGGTTCTTGAAAATATAGATGTAAAGCTTACAGTTGAAGTAGGCGGTGCTGATATAAAACTA
>CAYTJO010000122.1:0-5051 GCA_964438215.1 uncultured Rhodospirillaceae bacterium | reverse complement strand
TTATAATAAATAATACCATAAGTAAAAATAAGTCAACTGTTTATAAATTTATTTGAATAAAATATAAGAGGTAAACCTAAAAATTCTGGTTAATCTTGGTACAGATTTAGTAAGGTTTTGGTACAGTAAATTAACATATAAGTATGGTATTCTAGCGTATTATACGGCACATAAAACCTATATAAATCCTTATAAACTAGGACTTTTTATAGTTATATCTGACGGGTTAGATTTCCGTTGGGGACGCCAGCTTAAACAGTAGCTTAATAATACTGCAAGCTACTTTTTGAGTTTTACTTTTACTTTAATATTAGACTTAACACTACTTTTGCATGCTAGTATATATCCTTCTTTTATTTGTTCCTGATTTAAGACATAACTAAAATCAATTTCAGGAGAAATTTTACCATCTAGTAATTTACATACGCATGTTCCGCAACTTCCTACTCTACATTTAAAAGGCCAGTCTATCTTATTTTCAAGAGCAACTGATAATAGATTTTGGTTTTTTTTAATAATAAAATTTTTTGAGCTAGGAACTAACTCTACATTGTAGGTTTTATTTTTTATAAAGTTTAACATAATAAAGAATCCTAGATACTCTAGAACTTCTAAGAAAAGTTCTAGAGTATACTGTAATAATTAATAAGATTTAAAAGTACTAGCTATTTCTTTCTCTTTTTGATTTGCATATTTTTTATCCCAATTATCAAGATGCTTTTTAATATAAACTCTAAATATAGGGGGAATAAGTGTAAAAAGAAATAAAGTGAAATACCCAATGCCATAATTTGGACCCTTTACGTCATCTAGTTCCCAAAAATAGGTTTCTCCTCTAACATGATGATCACACTGCCTTCCAATAGCTATAAAAAACCAATCTGTAAACACAGAATCATTGTCCCAAGAATGTCTGTGCTCTATTGGCTTTCCATTTTCTCTGACTAAGCCGTAATGTCCCATGAAATTAAGTGCTTCCAATAGGAAATTAGATAATATACAAACTGATACTATAGATAAAAGACCTATTATACCGCCTGCCCATACAAATAACACAATAGATGGTAAACTGTATAAATATCCCAAAATCCACTTATTTTCTAAACTAAAAAAAGATTTTCCTTTTCTTTTTAATTTTTCTTTTTCTAAATCATAAGAAAACTTACATTGTCCAGCATAAGATAACCAAGTGTGCATGTAAACATTTCTTCCTCTTGGTGCAGTTGCTGGGTCATCTTGATGAGCTAAATGTAAATGATGCTGATATACATGAGCATAAGTAAAATGTGAAGCCCCACTTAAGGACATAATTAATCTAGAAATAAAAAAACCTTCTTTTTTATTATGTGATAGTTCATGTCCATAAATGATACCTAACCCTGCCCATAAACCTGTAGATATTATAGCACCTATTAAATTATTTAAAGTAATACCATTAAAGTATGAAAAACTATAAAAATTTAATTGTTGAATAGTAATTTGATCTACGTATTGATATATTCTCCAGGCTAAAACAACTTGTAACAATATAAATATTGCTAACATTAAGTACATAATAAAATATTGAAAATATTTCACGCCATAGGAATTACCATTTGCATCAAACTTAGCTTTTAAATGAATATTTTTTGTTAAAGTGTCAATAAGTGTGCAAAAAACAAATAATAAAACACCTGTCCAAACATAGAGTCCCCCCTTTAATAAACCTAAAATTGTTATTAAGCTGAAAAAAGGCACTAGTAAGTATTTTAAATTAAAAAAAATAGTTTTCATTTTATATCTCCTTTATTTTTTTATATTTGCTCCAAGAATAAGGGCTATTCCCTGCTAAAGAGAAATATATAGACATATTTGCCATATGAGTTACTAAAATAATTAATCCTAATAATAATGCATATTTAGGATCTCTAAAGTTTTGGTGTATATTGAAATAATATAAGCCATAAAATACAAGAGAACTTAGTATTAATATAAGAATTAAGGCTAAAAATGATTTTTTTTTCATTCTTCAATCTCCTAAAGTTAAAGTTACAACTGGAGATCAAAAAAAAACCTCCAGTACATCACTAGAGGCAGGTATGACTTTATTGTTGCATATCAGCCACATCTTTGAACCACCTTTGCCAAGTCAGGCAGGTTGGCGAGAGATATTCTCTCCTCTATAGATGTAATACAATTAAATCAAAAAAATAAAGAAAAGAAAATCTATATTCAATATAAGAAAAAACTATAACAGGTTGATTAGCTTAGCTGGTTAGAGTGCCGGCCTGACAGGCAGGAGAACGCGGGTTCGTTTCCCATTGGGGACGCCAAACTCAACTCAAACCCTTTATAGCTATATACTCCCAGTAATCTGGGGTAACTATCTAAAAAGAGGGTAACAGAAATGTGTAACAAATAGGGCTGATAAAAAAAAGAAGTCCAGCTATCAGTCAAATATTTGGAAGACATAAATAGTCTTTAGGGTCTCCAAGAGAACAAAGATTAAATAAAAATTTACAAGGTAAACCTACAAAGGTTTTTCATAGCATTCGATACACTATTAATGCGCATCTTACTTTAATGAAGTTACCTACTGATAGAAGAGAGGTATTGTGTGGTTGATCTGATAGGGAAAGAAGTCTTAGAATGGCAGAAACTACATATCAAATGTGGGAACAATCATATCCTTACAATGAAAGAAAAAAGGACTGGCAACTCTTTGATGATTGCTACGAATTTATATAATGCCAAGACTAAATTTAACAGAAGAAGAAAGACAAGAAAGATTAAGAGAGCAATCAAGAAAAGCTACTGCTAAGTATAGAGCAACTCCTAAAGGTAAAGTTTTAAAGTACTGTAAATTTACTTTTTATAGGCTATTAAAATAATAATAATTTAATATTTTAAGCATATTTGTCTTGGTATCTTTTTTGCAATAAAAAAATAATGATTTAAAATATTTTTTGAAAGATTATATGACTAGTTATCATCTAAGTGTATGTACGCCCAGTAATAGAGAACATCAAGGTTCTAGAGCAAGTATTTCAACTGCAATAAATTTTAAAAGTGATTTAGTACCTAAATACATAAATTTTTATAAAAAATCTTTAGAAAAAGATTGGGGATCTTTTGCATAAAGATATCAGATTATCAGATTATCTTTGTAACAAGATAGTAAGTAAAGGAATAAATACAGCTTTTATTATTACTGGCGGTGGAGCTATGCATCTTAATGATGCTATTACAAAAAATAAGCTTATTAAATCACATTTTTTACATCATGAACAATCTTTGGCTATGGCTGCAGAAGGGTTTTATAGAACGGATAATAATATTGCATTAGTAAATGTGACAACTGGACCAGGAGCAATTAATGCTTTAAATGGAGTATTTGGAGCTTTTGTAGATTCTATTCCAATGCTGATTATTTCAGGGCAAGTAAAAACAAGCACAATGTTACAATTAAAAAATAAAAATCTTAGACAATTAGGGGATCAAGAAGTAAATTTATTTGAATTAGCTAAACCTTTAGTAAAGTATATTGCTACTCCCACTTCAATTAATGATACTATTATAGCTTTTAAAAGAGCTTTATATCATCTATTTAATGGTAGACTTGGACCAGTTTGGCTTGATATTCCAATAGATATACAGTCTAGTAATGTAAAGATAAATGTAATGGAAAATCTTTATAAATCTAATTCTTTAAAAAAAATTAATGATTATAATCATCCTAATACTTTAACAAATAATAATCTAAATAGAGGAGATATAAAAAAAGATATTAATTCTATTATAGGCTTAATCAATAAATCAAAAAGACCGCTTATTTTAGCAGGTAACGGGGTAAGAATATCTAAATATCAAGATTTATTTTTAAAAATAATACATAATTTCAAAATACCAGCAGTCACAGGATGGAGTGCACATGATTTAATTCCAGGAAATAATAATTATAACTGTGGTAAACCAAGCACTGTAGGTGATAGGTCTGGCAATTTTGCAGTAAGAAACTGTGACCTTTTAATAGTATTAGGATGTAGATTAAATATAAGACAAATTAGTTACAATTGGGAAAGCTTTGCTAAAAATGCTAAAGTTGTAATGATAGATATAGATATTAATGAAATGAATAAAAATACTTTGCAAGTTTTTAAAAAGATGCATTACAATTTAGAATTATTTATACCTCTATTAGAAAAAGCTTCAAGAAATTTTCAACCTAAGAAAAGTCATAAAATATTTTTAAATTGGTGTAAAGAGATAAAGAAAAAGTACCCATTAATTAATAAAAATTTAGTTATAAATAATAATACTATAAACCCTTATATTTTTTTTGATCAATTGTACTCAAAATTAAATAAAAATGATCAGGTAGTTTTAGGAAATGGGACAGCTAGTGTAGTGGGGGCTCAATGTGCTGACTTAAAAAAAGGCACTAGGGTGCTTGCTAATTCTGGTTCTGCATCAATGGGATATGACCTTCCTGCTGCTGTAGGTTCATCTATAGCTAATAAACATAAAAGGATTATATGTGTAACTGGAGATGGAAGTATAATGATGAATCTTCAAGAACTAGCAACTATAAACTATAAAAAGCTACCTATTAAAATTTTTATTCTTAATAATGATGGTTACCATTCAATTAGACAAACACAAAAAAATTTTTTTCCAGATAATATAGTAGGTACATCAAAAAAAGATGGAATAGGTTTTCCTGATTTTATAAAAATTGGAAAAGCTTTCAATATTAAAAGTTATCAAATAAATAATTTAAGAGATTTAAAAAATATTTTTAATAAAGGTCATTTTAATAACAATAAACCAGCAATATACGTTCTTAAAGTTGAAAAAAAACAAGAGTTTTATCCTAAATTAAAATCTAGAATTGGCAGTAATGGAAAGATTATTACGCCTGAATTACATGATATGTGGCCTTTTTTATCTAATAAAGAAATTAAAAATAACTTAATTTTAGAATAATGCATAATAAAAAAGCTCATATCAAACTTTATATAAAAGTACTTGGTAAAGATAATTTTTATCACTTGTATATCAAAATAATTTTT
>CAYTJO010000121.1:0-5066 GCA_964438215.1 uncultured Rhodospirillaceae bacterium | reverse complement strand
AAGCTAGAAAAGATGTAGCTGTTGATGAAGAAATCATACAATTTTTAGCTAAGAAAATAAGTTCCAATGTGAGAGAGTTAGAAGGAGCACTAAGAAGATTGGTTGCTCATTCTGAGCTTGTTAATAGACCTATCAATTTACAAGTAGCCCAGCAACTCTTGCAAGACTTACTCAAAGCCAATGATAGAAGAGTGACTGTAGAAGATATACAGAAGAAAGTCGCAGAATATTTTAATATTAGGTTTAATGATATGGTTTCTGTTAGAAGATCAAGAATAGTCGCTAGACCGAGGCAAGTTGCTATGTTTCTATCCAAAACCTTTACTCCAAAGTCATTACCAGAAATTGGTAGGATGTTTGGAGGAAGAGACCATACAACTGTAATGCACGCAATCAAAAAGGTGCAGGAGCTTTGTAAGGTAGATCCTTCATTCGCAGAGCATATTAAAGTTTTAAAAAGGACTTTAGAGCTTTAAAAGGCAATAATTAAAGTTTTTTTAATTTGTAATATTACTACACATAGTAGTATAATAAATGGTATACATAATTTTCTAATGCTTTTTTAGAGTGACAAATATGAAGGCTAAAATAAATAAAAGAAGTTTAGTACAGACTTTGTCTCATTTGCATAGTGTTGTTGAAAAGAGAAACACTATTCCAATACTTGCAAATGTATTGATAGAGGCTAGAGATAAAAACCTAATTTTGGCTGCGACAGATATGGAAATTGCAGAATTACAAAGTATTTATTGTGAGGTCCTTCAAGAAGGAGCTGTAACTACTCCTGCACACATTTTATATGATATTGTTAGAAAACTACCTGATGAGGCAATGATAGAACTGGAAAGTAAAGAAGGTAAAAAATTAGAAATTAAAACAGATAAAATTTCTTTTTCATTAATGTGTCTTCCTCCTAACGATTTTCCAGATATACATTCGGGAGAATATCCTGAAGGGTTTGATATTGATACTACTAGTTTGAGTAGATTAATAGACAAAACTCTTTTTTCTGTTTCTACTGAGGAAACTAGGTATTATTTAAATGGGATTTATTTACATTCAATAAAGGAAAATCAAAAAGAAGTTTTGAGAGCGGTTGCAACTGATGGTCACAGACTTTCAAGACTGAGCGCGCCTTTGCCAAAGAATGCAGACAACCTTGAGGGTGTAATTATCCCTAGAAAAACCGTAACTGAAATTAAAAAAATTATTGATAATCAGGATGGGATAGTAAAAATTCAAATAGCTAAAAATAAGATAAAATTTACTGTTAATAACGTTATTATTACTTCAAAATTATTAGATGGAGCATTTCCTGATTATGAAAGAGTAATTCCTGAAAATAATACTAAAGAACTAATAGTAGATAAACAAGAGTTTATATCGGCAGTAGACAGAGTCTCAACTTTGTCTTCAGATAGAACAAGAGCAATTAAATTTAAATTAGAAAAAAAAAATTTAGAGATAACAGCTGAAAACCCAGATCAAGGAAGTGCAAAAGAGAATATTAATGTTCATTACGAAGGAGATGCTCTGGAAATTGGATTTAATTCTAAATATTTGATAGATATTGCAAGACAAATAACAGGAGCTAATATCAAGTTTATGTTATCAGATAAACTTTCCCCGACCTTAATGTTTGATGAAGAAGATAATCTTGCTCTTTATCTTCTAATGCCAATGCACATCTAGTTAAGATATTCAAATTTAAACTCATGCTTAATAAAAAAAAACCTGAAAATAACTTTATAAATAGTCTATATATTCAGAATTTTAGAAATCATCAATCTTTGGAAATTACAACTAAAAAACCTTCTATAGTTATATACGGAAAAAATGGAGCAGGTAAAACTAGTGTTCTAGAAGCACTATCAATATTTTCTAATGGAAAAGGTTTAAGAAACTCTAAGTTAGTAGAGATGATAAAAGTTAATGAAGAAATGTTTTGTATTTCTATCAATATTCAAATTGATAATAATATTTTTTCAGAATTAAAATCAACATATAGCAAATCCCAGAAAGCTAGAAAAATATTTGTTAATGGTAAAGAGAAAAAAAATCTTAGTCAGTTAAGAAAAAACTTTCCCATGCTTTGGATTACTCCTTATGATGAAAAAGTATTTAAAGGGTCATCTTCTTCTAGAAGAACTTTTTTAGATAGATTAGTTTCTAACTTTGACCCTTCTCACAATGGAAGAATTAATAATTATAATAAACTATTACAACAAAGATCGAAAGTTCTTAAAGATAATAGTAGAGATAAAGAATGGCTAGATGTTATTGAAGACCAACTGTCAAAGCTAGCTGTAGCTATTTGTTCATCAAGAGTTGATATTGTAAGCAGGCTTTCTAGTTTTTTAGCAGAAAAGATTAAAGGTTTTCCTTCTTTACGTATAGAGTTTTTTGAGTCAATAGAAAACAGTCTTTTAATAAAACCGGCAGTAAAAGTAGAAGAAGAGCTAAGGTTAAGTTATATGGAGTCTAGAAAATTAGATTTATTAATAGGGGGTAGCATGCATGGTAGTCATAAAACTGAATTACTTTGTTACAATCTGGAAAAAAATATGCCTGCAGACATGTGTTCTTCAGGAGAGCAAAAACTTTTACTGATTTCTATCATCTTATCTTGTGCTAAAGCATTAAAAAGAAGTATAAAAGTTTCTCCTATAATGTTACTAGATGAAATTTTTACTCACTTAGATGTGGTTAAAAAAAACTTTTTATTTAATGAGCTTATGTCTATAGGGTCACAGATTTGGATTACTACTGCGGAAACTGATAACTTTTTAAAAAAATATGATAATGTTTATTATTATGAATTAAAAAATAGAATAAAAAATTAAAATGGCTAAGAAAGAAAATTTAAATAATCTAGATTATAATGCCTCTTCAATTAAAGTTTTAAAAGGTTTAGAAGCAGTTAGAAAAAGACCAGGAATGTACATAGGAGATACAGATGATGGATCTGGATTACATCACATGGTCTTTGAAGTTGTTGATAATTCAATAGATGAATCATTAGCAGGGCATTGTGATACCATAATTGTTTCTATTAATGAAGATGGCTCCGTTACTGTGGAAGATAATGGGAGAGGAATACCAACTGATCTACATGAAGAAGGAATTTCTGCGGCTGAAGTTATAATGACACGTTTGCATGCTGGTGGAAAATTTGATGAAAATTCTTATAAAGTTTCTGGTGGACTGCACGGAGTAGGAGTATCAGTAGTGAATGCACTATCAGAAAAATTAGAATTAGAAATTTTCAGAAATGGAAAGGCTTATGAGATAGAGTTTTCTGATGGAGCGGCAATTTCTCCATTGAAAGAAAAAGCCAAAAATGAACAAAAAACAGGAACAAAATTAACTTTTTGGGCATCTAATAAAGTTTTCTCTCAAACTAACTATAATTTTGATATTTTAGAAAAAAGACTCAGAGAATTAGGGTTTTTAAACTCTAATATAAAGATTTTACTTGAGGATAAAAGAGCTAATCCAAATTTAAAGAAAACCTTTCATTATTCAGGTGGATTAGAAGAGTTCATTTTATGGCTTTCAAAAAACACACAATCTCTTAATTCAAAACCTATAACTATTAAAGGAGAAAAGGATGGTATTAAGTTAGAGTTATCTCTAAAATGGACTGATAGTTATCACGAAAATGTTAAATGTTATACTAATAATATTCCACAAAGAGATGGAGGAACTCATCTTGCTGGATTAAGAGCTGCTCTTACAAGAGTTTTATCGAGATATTTAAAAGATAATAATAACAGCAAGAAAGAAAAGCTAAGTTTCACTGGAGAAGATATTAGAGAAGGACTTTTCTCTATTTTATCTATAAAGGTTCCAGATCCCAAATTTTCATCACAGACTAAAGATAAATTAGTTTCTTCGGAAGTAAGGCAAGTAGTTGAGAGCATAGTGAATGAGCAATTATCAGATTGGATGGAAGAAAATCCTTCTGATGCTAAAATAATTTGTAAAAAAATTATTGACGCTGCTTCAGCAAGAGAAGCTGCTAGAAAAGCAAGAGATCTATCTAGGAGAAAAAATGCCTTAGAGATATCAAGTCTTCCAGGAAAACTCGCTGACTGTCAAGAAAAAGATGCCACAAAATCTGAGTTATTTTTAGTTGAAGGAGACAGCGCCGGTGGGTCTGCAAAACAAGCTAGGAATAGGTTATTTCAAGCTATATTACCATTAAGAGGAAAAATACTAAATACTTGGGAGCCTAGAATATCTGCTGTATTAGGATCCAACGAAATCATGGCAATGATTTCTGCTATGGGAACAGGCATTGAAAAAGATTTTGATATTTCTAAACTTAGATACCATAAAATTGTAATTATGACTGATGCTGATGTTGATGGATCTCACATAAGAACTTTAATTCTGACATTTTTCCATAAACATATGAAGGAAATAATTAAAGAGGGACATCTCTACGTAGCCCAACCACCATTATTTAAAGTAAAAAGAGGGAAGAGTGAAGTTTATATAAAAGATGAAATTGATTTGGAAAATTTTCTAATTGACAGTTACATTAACGACTTGAGTCTTTTTTACGGAAAAGATCGAATCAAAGTCTCTGGAGAACCTTTGCTAAAAATTATTACAAAAGTAACTGAACATGCTAAAATATTAAAAATTCTTTCTAAGAATACTGATATTTCTCTAATACAGTCTTTTTATTTAAATGCAGGGTTGAGTTTAATAAACTTTGATGATCATAAAAAAGTAGATAAAATTATCAGTAAAACTATATCTCATCTTAATATTAATAATCAAGAAGATGAAAATTGGTCTGCAGTATTAAAAAAACAATCTGGAGAAATAATTTTTACCCATACTAAAAATGAGATAGTAAAACATTATAAAATTAATCAAAACTTTTTAAGTAAATCAGAAACAAAAAAATTGAATGTTAGTAACTCTGATATTATAGATATCTTTATTGATGGTGCATATCTTAATATATCAGACAAAGAATATTTTTTAAAAGGTCCTGAAGAATTGTATAGTGAAATTAATAGATTTACAAAAAAAAGTTATAAGATACAAAG
>CAYTJO010000120.1:0-5141 GCA_964438215.1 uncultured Rhodospirillaceae bacterium | reverse complement strand
CCAATTAATCTTAGGTCAGAAGAAGAGATAGAAAAAATTAAAAATTTACATCCTGACTTGGTCTTAGTTTTTTCCTATGGACATATCTTACCTCAAGAGATGCTTGATATTCCTAAGAGGGGCTGTCTAAACCTTCATGCCTCTTTATTACCTAAATGGAGAGGTCCGTCACCTGTTCAATATTCTTTATTAAATAATGAAAAAGAAACAGGATTCTCAATAATGGTAATGAATAAAAAAATTGATGAAGGAAAAATTTTATATAAAGAAGCATTAAGAATAGACGAAAGTGATAATACTATAACTCTATTAAATAAAATTACTAATTTAGCCTGTGAGAAAATTCTGAAAGTTATAAATGAATATGTGAAAGGTTCAATTCAAGGTATAGAACAAAATCATAAAATTGCATCTTATACTAACATTATTAAAAAAAAAGAAACATATATAGATTTTAATGAAGAAGCAAATGTTATATTAGGAAAAATTAGAGCCTATAATCCTAACCCTGGAGCAAAATGTTTTATTAATGGAGAGTTGATAAAAATTATTGAAGCTAAAAAAGAGTTTTTAGATAATAATGAAAATAAGCCCGGTACTATAATTGATGGAAATCTTTTTATATCTTGCTGGAATGACGCTATAAGACCAATGGTTATACAGAGGTCTGGTAAAAGGGCTTTAAAATTAGCTGAGGTGCTAAATGGATGGAAAGTTCCTTTAGGAACATTGGTTAAAAATAAAATAGATTAAGGAAAAAAACTTGAATTTGATAGGATCAATAACGTTATTCAATAAAGAAGTAAAAAGATTTTTTAAGGTTTATCAACAGACAATCGTAGCTCCAGCCTTTACCTCATTATTATTTTTACTAGTGATAAATGTAGCAATAGAGGATAGAATTAATTATAAGTTTAATTACATAGATTTCTTAGCTCCTGGTTTGATTATCATGGGTATGATGCAGAATGCTTTTTCTAATACTTCATCTTCCTTGCTTTCTTCAAAAGTCGCAGGAAATATAGTAGATTTATTAATGCCTCCTTTTAATGTAAATGAAATTATATTAGT
This sequence comes from uncultured Rhodospirillaceae bacterium, assembly GCA_964438215.1. GTDB lineage: Bacteria > Pseudomonadota > Alphaproteobacteria > TMED109 > TMED109 > JAYYAX01. Next base: position 4,070 of record CAYTJO010000120.1, on the reverse strand, counting down.
GTATTGCCTAGCGGCAATAATCAGAGCAACTTTAGTAGGGATACTAACTTTTGTTTTAATGTTTCCATTTGTAAATTTTGAATTTTTAAATATTTATAATCTATTTTTATTCTCTATTTTAGGATCTTTATTATTGGCTTTAGTTGGTTTGTTAGCTGGAATATGGGCTGAAAAATTTGATAATATGTCAGCTATTACAAATTTTATTATTACACCTCTAACTTTTTTATCTGGAACCTTTTATTCTATAGATAAGCTTAAAGAACCATTTTACAGCATTAGTTTATATAATCCTTTTTATTATATTATAGATGGGTTTAGAAGTTCTTTTATTTTAGCTGAGTCAAACGAAATAAATTATGGAATATTTTATTTAATTTCTTTAAATGCTATAATCTATTTAGTATGCTACTTTATACTTAAATCAGGCTGGAAACTAAAGTCATAGGTTTTTTACAATGAATAATTATATTTTACCTACTTATAATAGAATAAATCTTAAGTTCATTAATGGGAAAGGTGCTTGGCTGTTCACAAAAAATGATAAATATTTAGATTTTAGTTCTGGAATAGCAGTCAATTGTCTAGGTCATGCCAATAAAAAATTGATTAAAGCACTAAATTTGCAGGCCAACAAACTATGGCATACCTCAAACCTTTTCAGAATTTCAGAGCAAGAAGATTTAGCCAAAATATTATGTGATTACTCCTTTGCAGATAAAGCTTTTTTTTGTAATTCAGGTGCAGAAGCAACAGAAGGAGTTGTAAAAATAATAAGAAGATATCACTACATGCTGGGAGATTATAATAGAAAGAATATTATAGTTTTGGATAATGCTTTTCATGGGAGAACACTAACAAGTATTCAAGCAGGATCTAACAAATCCCATAGGGAAGGTTTTTTAGCAAAAAATAATTGTGATTGCGGATTTAATAGAGTTCCATCAGACGATATTAATTTATTGGAAAAAAAAATTTATAATAATACTGCAGCTATTTTATTTGAGCCTATTCAGGGTGAGGGAGGGGTTAATACTTTCTCTTTGAATTACTTTAAAAAGATAAAGAGTTTATGTAAGAAATATAAAATATTACTAGCTTTTGACGAAGTCCAGTCTGGTATAGCTAGGACTGGAAAAATGTTTAGTCATGAGTGGTATAGGGTCTCTCCTGATATAATGAGCCTGGCAAAAGGTTTAGGAGGAGGATTCCCTATAGGCGCGATTCTCATGACAAATAAAATTTCAAAATGTATGGGGTTTGGAACCCATGGATCAACTTTTGGTGGAAACCAATTAGCATGCTCTGTAGCATTAGCTGTAATAAAAGAAGTATCGAAAAAAAGTTTTTTATCAAAAATTCAAGACAATGGTCTTTTTTTAAAAGAAAAACTTGAAAAAATAAAACAAAATTATCCGAATCTAATTATATCTATAAAGGGAAAAGGACTTTTAGTTGGAATAGAGTTTAAGGCCTCTACAGAAAAGTTTTGTAGTTTAGCTAGAGAAAAGAAACTACTTTTAGTTCCAGCAGCTAAAAATGTAGTTAGGTTATTACCTCCGTTAAATGTAAAAAAAAATGAAATAAAAATAGCAGTATCTGTAATAGAAAAATGTTTAGAGGAATTAAATTGATAAGAAATTTTTTAAATTTGTCTGATATTAAAGATACTCAACTTAAAAAAATTTTAAAGAGAGCTACTGATCTTAAAAAGTATCGAGAAAATAATAAGAATGTGATGACTTTAAAAAATATTAACTTAGCCATGATTTTTGAAAAACCTTCTACTAGAACTAGAGTTTCATTTGAGCTAGCTATAGAAGAGTTAGGAGGAAAATCTATTATTTTAGATGAAGCTAACACTCATCTTTCTAGAGGAGAAACTATATCAGATACTGCTAGGGTCTTATCTAAATACTGCAATATCTTGATGATTAGAACTACCCAACATCAGAAGCTTCTTGAATACCATAAGCATTCTAATTTACCAATAATAAATGGGCTTAGTAATATATCTCATCCTTGTCAGATTCTTGCTGATATTATGGCTTATAATGAAAAAAGAGGGAGCATAAAAAATAAAAGCTTCGTTTGGTTAGGTGATATAAACAATGTATTATATTCATGGATAGAAGCTGCAGAGATATTTAATTTCAAGTTAAATATATGCTATCCAAAAGCAATTAAACTTCCAGTAGAATTTAGAAATAAAATAAAATTATATAAAAAAAATGTTAAGACTACTCATGATGCAATTTTAGCTAGCAAAGACACCGACTGTATAATAACTGATACTTGGTTTTCAATGGGCAAAAAGCCGACAAGAAAACTTCTAGAGGAGTTTAAACCTTATCAAGTTAATAAAAAGATTATGAATGTTGCAAAAAAAACCGCTGTTTTTATGCATTGTTTGCCTGCAACTAGAGGAAATGAAGTCTCTGCTGAAGTTATTGATAATAAAAGTTCTTCACTTGTTTGGGATGAGGCAGAAAATAGGCTACATGTTCAGAAGGCAATATTAGAATGGTGCTTAAGAAAAATATGATTGATAAACTTTTCACTTTTCTTTTTATTTTATTGTTACTAACTGCTTGCACTAACAAAAAAAATGAGATAACTGCAATTAAATTTTCTGATTATAAAATTATTACACTTAATATATTTGATTACAAAATTGAAGTTAACGATGAAAAATACAACTTACCTAATGATTTAGGTTTTGAGAGTAGTTTTTTGCTTGATAAATTAACTATTTGGGGGAATAAAAAGTTTAAAGTAAATGGTGAGAAAAAAAGTTTATTACTTACAATAGAAGGGTTGTCATTAGATAAAAAAAATATAAAAAAAAATAAAGGTCTAAAGAAAATCTTTTTCTCTGAAGAAGAAATAGAATATAACTTAAAATTAAAAATATCTTTAAAATTTTTTGAGGAGAATAAAGTTCTTGATACTCTTAATCTAAACGGAAATATTACTTTCTTAATAAAAGATAACTATAGCATTATTCAAAAAAAAGAATTTTTATCATCAGCATATGTGGAGTTAATTAGGAAAGTGGATGAAGCACTAGACCGAGAGCTTAAAAAAAAAACATTCTCTAAATTTAGAACTATTCAATAGCTTCCTCAAGAATTTTTATGACTTTTTCTTTTTTATACAAATAGAATAAAGATCCTAACCTAGGACCGTTTTCAGAACCAAAAAGTATTTGATAAAGAGATAAAAACCAACTTCTTAAACTTTCAGGATAAATTTGCTTTCCATATTTATAAATTAAGCTCTGGTATTCTTCTGAACTAAGTTCAGTTTTACTTTTTCTTATCTCTCTAATCAAATTAAAAATTGCTTCTTTTTCTATTTGAATAGGTTTTCTTTTTTTAAGTCTAGGTAATATAAAATTTTGAAAATAGTTTATTGCAAGTTTTATTATTAATCTTAGATCATTCTGCTCCTCCTGTTTTAGTTTTTTCTTAATATACAACAAGCAAAAGTTATAAATTGTATTTTTATCAGAAGTATTTAATGCAGTAACAAGGTTAATCAAATTTGAAAATTCTATGGGGTAAGTATAATTAGGTATGAATCCTTCATGTATATGCCAGATTGGACTTTCAGGCTGTGCATGTTCTTTATGAAAAAATCCAGCATGGTTTTTTTTGTACTCATCCATGCTTTTGGGAATGCAATCAAAATATAATCTCTTTGCTCTTCTAGGATTCTGATACATAAATAATGCTAAACTTTCTTTAGTTCCATACATCATCCATTCTTCTATACTTAATCCATTTCCTTTAGATTTCGAAATTTTTTCTCCATTTTGATCAAGAAATAACTCATATGACATATTTATTGGAGTTTTTTTATTTATAAATTTCGCAATTAGTTTTGATAATTCAAATGACGATATAAGATCTATGCAATTCATTTCATAGTCAATATCTAATGCAGACCACCTCATTGCCCAATCAACTTTCCACTGTAGTTAGCAATTACCTTTTGTAACCAATGTCTCAACTAGCTTATTATTGTGATTTCTATAAGCTATTATCCCATCTTCTTTATTAACTATA
>CAYTJO010000119.1:0-5142 GCA_964438215.1 uncultured Rhodospirillaceae bacterium | reverse complement strand
GAGTAGATATAAATTTAAGAATATCTTTATTTTCAGATAGCTTAAAAGAAATATTAGAATCGGACTTTTTTAGTTTACTCTTATTATAGTTTTTGACTTTCCAATCTGCTACAGCTGCAACACCAATAAATAGGTCGCTTGGTATATTTGTTGAACAAGCTTCAAACATCTGATCAGCAGTTTTTACAATTATAAACTTTTTAATATTATTCGGTTGCTCTATACTTGTAGGTCCAGAAACTAAACATACGTTCGCACCCATATTGGCAAGCTGTTTTGCAATAGCATATCCTTGCTTTCCTGAGGAATAATTGCTTATATAACGCACGGGATCTATCGACTCTTGAGTTGGGCCAGCTGTAACAAGAGCGTTTACTCCTTTAAATATTTCTCTTTTATTAAAAAGAAAATCTTGAATTATTTTAAATATTTCTTCTGGCTCTTTCATTCTTCCATATCCTAAATCTCCACAGGCAAGTTCTCCACTATTAGTATCAAAAACTTTATATCCTGCTTTTTTCAAGGCTTTGAAATTTTTTTTAGTAAAGTGATTATTAAGCATATTACCATTCATTGCTGGAAATAAAAAAGTTGAAGAATTATTTGCTAATAGTATTGTTGATGCTAAATCATCTGCTAATCCATTTGCAATCTTCGAAATGAAGTTAGCAGAGGCAGGCGCAACTACTACAAGGTCACTTTCCTTAGCTAATTTAATATGTCCCAAGTCCATTTCATCATCTAAGCTAAACAAGTCACCAAACACCTTATTACCAACCAAAGAAGATACAGATAAAGGCGTTATAAATTTTTCTGCTGACTTAGTTAGAACACAATTTAGAGAAACATCTAAACTTTTTAACATTCGAACTAAGGATAATGCCTTATAGGAAGCTATACTACCTGTTATAATTAAAAGTATTTTCTTTTTATTCATTTTTTAAATTTTAGTAAAAATATTTAAATAAGCTATTCCTCCTAAATATTTTTTACGATTATAACAAAAAAAACCGTTTTTAGTAAAAATATTCTCTAATTCTCGATTATGAGGAAAATTTCTTATAGACTCTACTAGATACTGATATGCATCTTTATTTTTTGCTACCTTTTTTCCTATAATAGGAATAATTTTTGAAGAATAATATTCATAAAAAGGATCAATTGAATCATTAACTGAAGGTGAGAATTCCAAGACAAAAATTTTCTTTCCATATTTTAAAACTCTTTTACATTCTTTTATACATTTTTCTAATTCTGCAAAATTTCTTAAACCAAATACTATAGTAATAATATCTACTGAATTATTCTTGAAACTTAACTGATCAGCACTTCCATTAATATAAAATAAGTTTTTATAAAATGTTTTTTTATTAGCTTTACCATAGGAAATCATTTCAAAACTTAGATCATATAAATAAATTGAACTATTACTAAAAGTTCTAGCTAATGAATTACTTATATCTCCGGTTCCTCCAGCTAAATCCAAAATTACTTTTGCTTTCTCCTTTTTTACTTTTTTAATTAAATCCCTTTTCCAGATTCTGTGCAAGCCAAGGCTCATTATATCGTTCATCAAATCATATTTTTTGGATACATCATTGAATAACTTTTTAATTATATTTTTTTTATTATGATCAATTATTTTTTTATTATTATATTTCATATGCAATTTAGAGAAGAAACAAGTATGTTTTACATCTTAAGATAACCCCAACCTCTTTTGTAATTTTAATTTATACCATACTAAAATAATTTATTTTCTTTGTTCTATTTAGAATATATACATAATATATATATGATAATAGTTAAATTATAATTAATATGGTCTCTAATGCCAGAACTACCAGAAGTTGAAGTAATTGTTAAAGGACTTAAAAAAAATATATTAAATTTAAAAATCTCAGACTTTAACATTATTAACAAAAATTTACGTTATCCTGTCCCCAGCAACATGGAAATTTTATTTAAGAATAGAACGATAAAGCATGTATTTAGAAGAGGAAAATACGGAATTATTTTACTTGATGGAAAAGATCACATTGTTTTCCATTTGGGTATGACTGGAAAATTTAGGTTTTCAAATAGAAACTTAAATATATACAAACATGATCATATTTTAATTAGTTTTAATAATGATTTAAATTTAATATATAACGATGTAAGAAAGTTCGGTTTTTTTTTAATAATTCAAAGCCCTGTAGACTTATATAATTTTAATAAATTAGGTGTAGAGCCATTTTTTTTAGACTCTTTAGAGCATAATCTTTGGAAAAAACTAAAATTAAAAAAAAAAGACATCAAAAGTATCTTATTGGACCAAAGTTTTATTGCAGGAATAGGAAATATATATGCAAGTGAGATTTTATTTGATTGTAATATATACCCATTTAGAACAACTAGAAACCTTAACAAAAAATCATTTAAACAACTTTTAAAGGCCACTGAAAAAATTTTACAAAAAGCTATTTTAAAAGGTGGTGTTACAATTAAAGACTACCGGAATGTTTCAGGAGATTTGGGCTATTTTCAATTAAACTTAAAGGTTTATGGTAGAGAAGGATTGTCTTGCTATAAGTGTAAAAGTTTGATAATTAAAAGCACAAGAAACGGAAGATCAACTTTTTACTGTAAAAATTGCCAAAGCAAATAATGAGAAAACTACAAAATATAATTTTTGAAAAAATTAAAAAGGTCGGGATTATAAAATTAAATAGACCTAAATACTTGAATGCTTTGTGTGATGACTTAATTATCGAATTAAATGAAGTTTTAGATAATATTGAAAATGATAATAGTATTAGTGTAGTAGTTTTGACAGGCTCTGAAAAAGCTTTTGCTGCGGGTGCTGATATTAGTGAAATGGATAATAAAGACTTTATAGATGTATTTAAAAAAGACTTTATTTTACCTTGGGAAAGACTAAGCAAATTTAGGAAACCTACAATTGCCGCTGTATCAGGCTATGCCTTGGGTGGAGGTTGTGAAATAGCCATGATGTGTGATATTATTATTGCTGCAGAAAACGCTAAATTTGGACAACCAGAGATTAATTTGGGCACAATTCCAGCAGCAGGAGGAACACAAAGACTTGTAAGAAGTATAGGAAAATCAAAAGCGATGGAGTTGATCTTATCAGGAAATACTATTTCTGCATTTGAAGCCAAAGAGTATGGATTAGTTTCATGTATAGTACCAACAGAATTATTGGTTACTAAAACTTTGGAGCTAGCCACTAAAATTGCAAGCAAATCATTACCTGTATTGATAATGGCTAAAGAAGCAGTTAATAGATCTTATGAATTATCATTAGAAGAAGGAATGAAAAATGAAAGGCGTTTATTCCAATCTACTTTTTCTTTAATAGACAGAAAAGAGGGAATGAAGGCTTTCTTAGAAAAAAGAAAAGCAAAATTTATTAATAAATAGTTGAAAATTAAATATTATTTCTTTATCTTATAACTTTTTCGGAGAAAATTATGACTAATACAAGTTCAGCAAAAAAAAGAGCTAGAGTTATTGAACGTAAAACAAAAGCTAGAGAAATGCAAAAAAGCAAAATAAGAACACTCATAAAAAATGTCGAATCGTCAATTACTAAAAAAGACCAGAAATCAGCTATGGATCAGTTAAAAAAAATTGACTCGAAGTTGCAAGCAGCTGGGAATAAAAAAATTTTAACTAAAGCTAAAATCTCAAGAATACAAAAAAGACTAAATTCTAGGATTGTTGCTATATCAAAAAAATAATTTTAATTTTGTCTTTTTAATATTTAAACTATCCTATATCGTTAATTAATATTAAGGTTTTGTTAAAGAAATGAGAATTCGTTGTAAAACGAATGAGGAGGATTTTTGTCTAATTCAGTTTATATCAAATTTCAACCACAAGAAGAAGAAGTACAAATTAAGAGTTGGGAAAATATACATAATGAGTTAAAGAATGAAGTTGGTTTAGTGGCATATAAAAGCTGGCTTATAAGATTAAAAATTCTAGGTTTCACAGAAAAAGGTGAATTATTCTTATCTCTTCCTACTGAGTTTCTCAAAGATTGGGTAATAAATCATTACAGTAAAAAAATTGAAAAACTATGTAAAAAAAATTATAAGCAAGTCCAAAAAATAGAAATAGTTGTTAATAGTAATTCAGAGTTCACTGCTTTAAAAGATTTTCAAAAAGACGATAATATTCCTAATGAGAGTTATTCCCATTTAGATCCAGGGTTTCCTTTTAAAAAATTTGTAGTGGGAAAATCTAATGAATTAGCATTTGCTGCGGCAAAAAGAGTAAGTGAAAATAACCTAGTGTCTTTTAACCCACTGTTCTTATTTGGAGGTGTAGGGCTAGGAAAAACTCATTTAATGCATGCTATTGCATGGGAGATCAAAGAAAGAGAACCTAAAAGGAAAGTAGTATATTTATCTGCTGAAAAATTTATGTATGAATTTGTAAAATCATTACGTTATAAGGACACTATGTCCTTTAAGGAAAAATTTAGATCAGTTGATGTTTTAATGATTGATGATATACAGTTTATTGCTGGAAAAGAAAGCACTCAAGAAGAGTTTTTTCATACTTTTAATTCTTTGGTAGGGCAGTCTAAGCAAATTATTATTAGCGGAGATAGAGCACCTTCGGACTTAGATGGTTTAGAAGAAAGGCTTCAATCTAGATTGAGTTTTGGGCTTGTTGGAGAAATACATAAGGCTGACTATGAATTGAGATTAAGTATTTTGCACACTAAAATAGAAGCTAGAAAAGATGTAACAGTTGATGAAGAAATTATACAATTTTTAGCTAAGAAAATTAGCTCCAATGTAAGAGAGTTAGAAGGAGCCTTAAGAAGACTGGTTGCACATTCAGAGCTAGTCAATAGACCTATTAATTTACAAGTAGCTCAGCAACTCTTACATGACTTGCTTAAAGCTAATGATAGAAGAGTGACTGTAGAAGATATACAAAAGAAAGTTGCAGAATACTTTAATATTAGGTTTAATGATATGGTTTCTGTTAGGAGATCAAGGATAGTTGCTAGACCTAGGCAGGTTGCTATGTATCTTTCAAAAACTTTTACTCCAAAGTCATTGCCAGACATTGGAAGAATGTTTGGTGGACGAGACCATACAACTGTTATGCATGCTATAA
>CAYTJO010000118.1:1153-5158 GCA_964438215.1 uncultured Rhodospirillaceae bacterium | reverse complement strand
CAACTTCCATAGACTTTAATTTACTTTCTACCTCTTGCATTTTTTTTTGCATCATTTGAGCTTGTTGAAGTAGAGCTCCCACATTTTGCATAATAACTCCTATATAATTATTTATTAATTAATTTACTTCCAGGAAATATATTTAAAATTTTTTTAATATCATTCCCTATGTCATTATTATCAATATTTATATTTAAATCATTATCTTTTTTATCATTTATAGAATATACCAATTGCTCTATCGTAGGAAGTTTAGAGGAGTATGCCAATCTTATAACTATAATTTCTAGTGCTTCTATATCTTGTGGAGCTAACCTCATCTCTTCTCTACCTTTTAATAAAGTTTGCCAAAATTGATTTAATAAAGACACAGAAGTTTTTTCAAGCACTAAATCTATTTGTTCTTTATTGTATTCCTCATACATACTTCCACTTACTTTAGTTGATTGAAACCTTAATAGCGTATATGTTAGATGTAAAAGTTCATTGATAATTACTTCTGGCGTCGAACCTAATTCATAAGAGTTTATTAAATATTCAATTGCAGTCTTACATTCACCCTTAATAATTTCCAAGTATATATCCAATAAAATTTTATTACCAGAATAGCCTATAGTTCTATTAATATCTTCTATAGTAACCTCATCATTTTCTGAGGAAAGAACTGATTGTTCTAAAATTGTAATACTATCTCTTATAGACCCCTCAGAAAACCTTGCTATGTTTATAAGTGCTTCATCAGAAACTTTTAAACTTTCTAAATCAACAATCTTTTTTAAATTTAAAACTATTTTATCTCTGACCACTCTACTTAATTCAAATTTCTGACACCTTGATAATATAGTTACTGGAATTTTATTTAACTCTGTGGTACAAAAAATAAATTTTACATATTCTGGAGGCTCTTCAATAGTTTTTAAAAGTGCATTGAATGCTGAATTAGATAACATATGAACTTCGTCTATAATAAAAACTTTATAATTACCTTTTGTAGGACGATATTTAACATAACTAATTATTTCTCTAATATCGTCAACACTGGTGTGTGAGGCAGCATCAAGTTCTAAAACTTCATCGAACCTATCTTCAATAATTTCTTTGCAATTATTACATTGGTTACAAGGATCTGATACAGGTTTTCCAAAAGCAGAGCAATTTAAACCCATTGCTATAATTCTTGCTATAGTAGTTTTGCCTACCCCTCTAATACCAGTTAATAAAAAAGCATGCGCTAATTTATCTGATTCAAAAGCATTCTTAATTGTTTTAACAGCAAAATCCTGTCCTATAACATCACTTATTTTTTTAGGTCTATATTTTCTTGTAATTGTGATTTTTTCCATAAAAGCCTTTTTTGGGAAGGCTTCTCAACCTATACCTCAATATTACAGCTGCTTCTTTTCAGATCTGACTGGGTTCATATTTAGTATATCCAAGAAACCTTCCATTAAAAATTTTATCATGTAAAATTATAATTTAACAGATACTATTAAATTAATTATGGATTATTTAAACTTTTATTCTCTTAAAAAAAATAAAAACACAAATGAACCAAGAGCGGATTCAGCTAAAAAATTATTTAACCTAAATAATGTTACATACAACTTTTTATTTATTTATGAGAACAAAGTTATAACAAAAGAAAAGAATCCCTTTTTTCTTAAAACAAGAAGAATTTCTAAAGATTTTCATAATCTGTCTTTATCCTACATTACAAATTTCGGTAATAATTATTACTTGCTTTGTAGTTTGAAGGATCAAGAAATAAAAAAAATAACTTTTTTAAAAAACTGTTTCTTTTTAAATATTAGAGAAGCTTTATTAAGTCTAAAACAAAAATATGCTAGCTTAGTATCAGCTGGGTATTCTTTATATAGGTGGCAAAATAGTAATATATATTGTAGCCGCTGCGGTTCAAAAACTACGCATGATAACAACGGGAATTCTATTGTATGTACTAAGAATAAATGTGGTAAAAAAAATTTTCCAATAGTTTATCCAACTATAATAGTAAACGTTACCTATAAAAATATGATTTTACTTGCTCGAAACATAGGATGGAAAAAAAACCTTTATTCTTGTCTAGCAGGATTTTGTGAACAAAATGAAAGTGCTGAAGCTGCAGTTAGAAGAGAGGTTTATGAAGAAGTAGGGTTAAATTTAGAAGAAGTTAACTACAAATACTCTCAATTTTGGCCATTTACTAGCAATTTAATGCTGGGTTTTGAAGCAAGAGTTGTGTCTAAAAAAAATACAATTAAAATAAATAGGAATGAGATTGATGAAGCAAAATGGTTTTCCTCAAAAGAAATAATAGAGCTCAATAGAAAGAATGAATTAATACTACCAATAAAAGAAGCAATAGCACACTCACTAATTCAAGACTGGATAAATAAAAATTAAGAATTCTTTGTTCTAAAATCGTTGGCTGGATAATAGCCTAGTATTTTCACTTCCTTTGAAAAAAACCCTAGCTCTTCAAAAGCTAACTTTACGTTATCATCATCTGGATGACCTTCTATATCAACAAAAAACTGAGTGGCCGTAAATGCACCATCTATCATATAACTCTCTAATTTTAACATATTTACCCTATTGCTAGCAAATCCTCCTAAAGCCTTGTATAAGGCTGAAGGCATATTTCTTATTTTAAATATGAAACTAGTAATATATTTTAGCTTATCTATTTTTTTTTCATCTATTTTATCCTTCATTATAAAAAATCTAGTAGTATTATGATGAGCATCTTGAATATTTTTTTTCAGAATTTTAAGGTTATATGTTTCCGCTGCAAGAGAAGAAGCAATGGCTGCAATATCTTTATTACCTTTTTTTGATAATTCTTCTGCTGATCCTGCCGTATCTGTTCCCAAAATAGGTTTAATTTTATGTTTTTGCAAAAAATCTCTACATTGAGCTAATGCGTGAAAATGACTTACTGCAGATTTAATATTTTCTAAATTAGTGTTTCTGACACCTAAAAGCTGGTGATCTATCTTTAAAAAAAACTCTCCAGTAATAACAAGCTTAGTTTTAGGTAACAAATTATGTATATCTGCTACTCTTCCTGCTAGCGAATTTTCAACAGGAATAAATGAAATATCAGTTTTTTTAGTGTGTGTTTTTTGGAAAGCTTCCTCAAAAGTCTCACATGCAACTGCTATTGCATTTGGAAAGGCTTTAATACAGGCTAAGTGTGAATAAGCTCCTGGCCTTCCCTGATAGGCTATTTTAACATTCATAATCTTTCCTTTGTTTTAATTGATTCTAATAATTTTTTTAAATCATCTTGCGCATCAATACTTATAGGCGCTGTATTAACTATACTTACAAAAATATCTATTTTATTCTCTAAGGCTCTCAATTGCTCTAGCTTCTCAAATCTCTCTAACTTACTTGCTTCCATATTAACAAAGCTTTTTAAAGTTTTAGGAGTATATGCATAAACTCCTATATGATCATAGTATTTATCAGCACCGAATGGTATAGGTAATCTTGAGAAATAAAGTGCTCTATAATTATTTTTTTGATAAAATGACATTGCTATTTTAACTATGTTTCTATCTGTAATTTTTTTAGAATTTAAGATTGGACTCGCTAAAGTTGCCATTTGAAATTTTTTTTCTTTAGTTAAATTGTGAAGCTTTCTTAAATGAAGATAATTAAAGTATGGCATATCTCCTTGCAAATTCATGACTAATTTATAATCATCTAGTTTTTTAATTTTGTTATATGCATAATACACTCTATCAGTTCCACTTTTTAAATTTTTCTTAGTACGAATATATTTAATTTTTTTTTTAAAAAGTACTTCTTCAACTTCTGGATCACAACAAGCAACATATACATCACCTATTTTTGATTTTATGGCACTTTCCCATACTCTTTCAATCATTGTTTTTCCTTGGATATTAACTAGAGGCTTTCCTGGAAATCTAGTAGATGCCATTCTAGCAGGAATAATAATGATAGGGTTATGGATATGGATAATATGACCAGAGGAGA
>CAYTJO010000118.1:0-1143 GCA_964438215.1 uncultured Rhodospirillaceae bacterium | reverse complement strand
CCAACCCTTAATTGTCTATGGGTAAAAGTACCATGAAAAGAATTTTTAGTCATTTAAATAATAAACTTTACTTAGTAAAAAAGAACTATAATAATATATATTAGTATTTAATTAAATGAGAAAAAAAAATGTCAGCAGAATTTAATAAAATTTTATGCGCCATCCTGTCAGCAGTGTTAGTTTTATTATTATCTTCTTTTATTGGAGATTTACTTTATCATCCAGATACAAAAAATAAGAAAATATCTTATGAAATAGAAGCAGAAAGTTCTGAGGACTCAATGCAAATAAATAATGAAAGTGACAAACAAGAACTTATTTCAAAAGAAGAGATAGAAAAATTGATAGTTAACGCCAATCTAGAAAATGGTGAAAAATTTGCGACGAAGAATTGTAGTGCTTGCCACAGCTTCACCCTTCCTATCAAAAATAAAATTGGGCCATCCTTAGCTACCATATTAGATAGAAAAATTGGCTCCATAGAAGGATATAAATATTCTAAATTTTTTACATCAACTGATAAAATATGGTCTTATGAGAACCTGTACTTCTTTTTAAAGGAACCTAAAACTTGGGCTCCTGGCACAAAAATGTCTTATAGGGGTATTGCTAAACAGAATGATTTGATAAATGTTTTAAAATATCTTGCCCATACTTCTAATCTAAATGAAAGCTAGGCCAGTAATACTATCTGGTGGATCGGGAGTTCGTCTTTGGCCTATTTCAAGAAAAAATTTAGCTAAACAATTTGTTGATATTTTCCAAAAAGATAGTTCTCTTTTTTTAGAGACTATTAAAAGAGTATCTAATGATACTTTTAGCCATCCTCTTATTATTTCTAACGTTTCTCAACGTTTTGAAATTTTAAAATTGGTTAAAAAATACAAGCTGAAAACAGACAAAATTATCTTGGAAAAAATTCAAAGAAATACCGCACCTGCCTGTGTCTTTGCCTCATTTTATAGCGACCTAGAAGAAATTCTATGAATTATGCCATCAGATCATTTTATACAAAACAACTTTTCAGTATATGTCAAGAAAAAAAACTCATTTTATAGTTTGCCAAACATATTTACTACCAAATTTTATAAACTTTCTTCATCTTAGTAGAGAAATAACTAAGCTATATCAAAACACATAACT
>CAYTJO010000117.1:1212-5164 GCA_964438215.1 uncultured Rhodospirillaceae bacterium | reverse complement strand
CTTTCTCCATGATCCCCGCACCTAGCGCAGATATCAGAAGTCTTATTTCTTGAGAGGACAACATCTTGTCTATACGGGCTTTTTGCACATTAAGAATTTTTCCCCGTAGAGGAAGAATCGCTTGAGTCCGACGATCTCGTCCTTGTTTTGCTGCGCCTCCAGCGGAATCACCTTCCACTAAAAAAATCTCACTGCGGTCAGGGTCCCGTTCCTGGCAGTCGGCCAGCTTACCTGGTAATGACCCAGAATCCAGCGCTCCCTTTCGTCTCGTAAGATCCCGCGCTTTACGCGCCGCATCGCGAGCCCGAGAGGCTTCCACTGCCTTTTGGCATATCTGTCGAGCTGCGGTCGGGTGTTCCTCCAAGTACGAGCCTAGTTTCTCATTAACTAAAGACTCAACGAATCCTTTGACCTCGCTGTTTCCCAATTTCGTCTTCGTTTGGCCTTCGAACTGCGGTTCTTGAACCTTCACACTGATGATGCCCGTCAAACCTTCTCTAATATCTTCTCCTTGAAGACCCTCCTGGTCCTTTTTTAGCAGGCCCAGTGTTCCCACGTATGAATTAATGGTTCTCGTTAGAGCTGCTTTCAGACCAACAAGGTGAGTGCCTCCCTCAGCTGTATTAATGTTGTTTGCGAACGAATAGACACTTTCCGCATAGCCGCCATTCCACTGGAGCGCGACTTCGACTATCGAACCATTCTTTTCCCCTTGCAAGTATATAACTTCGCTGTGCAAAGCGGCTTTCGCTTCGCCCAAGTGCTGAACAAAGGAGACTATGCCGCCTTCGTAGAGAAATTCATCCTTTTTGTTGGCTTCTCTTTCGTCAACGACGGTTATTTTGAGACCCGGATTAAGAAAGGCTAACTCACGTAACCTCCGAGATAATATTTTAAAATTGAACTCTTGCTCTCCAAAAACTTGGCTGTCTGGGCGAAACCGTACCTTCGTTCCCGTAGTATCTGTTCGATCAATATCTTTAAGTCCCGTGTCCGGCACGCCACGTTGATATCTCTGAAAGTAGACCTTGCCGTTTCTTTTGACTTCTAATTCCAAAGTTTCCGACAACGCATTTACGACGGAAACACCAACACCGTGAAGGCCGCCTGAGCCCCTATATGCACCCTTATCGAACTTCCCGCCCGCGTGCAGCTTGGTGAAAACACCCTGCGCCGCGGATACACCTTCCGTCGGATGGTCTTCCGTCGGTATACCACGGCCATCGTCGGAAACAGACGCGTAGCCGTCGTCGTGTATGGTCACGACAACGACACTGCAGTGGCCGGCGAGCGCTTCGTCAACAGAGTTGTCAACTACTTCGAATACTAAATGGTGATACCCCCGCTCGGCAGTATCTCCGATATACATTCCAGGCCTCTTTCTGACAGCTTCGAGACCTTCTAGTACCTTTATCTGACCTGCCCCATAGTCTTGTTCGAGCATGTACTCCCCGAAAGGCGGGATATTTTTATTTAATCCTATATTGCGCCTGCCTTCGACCCCGATTTTACCATTTTCTTTTGTATACGTAAATACTTACAATATCATAACGGCGTTCTACTAATTTATTTTCATTGGCATAATTACGTAAGAAAATTCAGAGCTACCTTTCTTCTGCAAAAGTCCAGGGCTCGAATCGTCCTTCAGGAAAAAGGTAGCTTCCTCGCCGTCGCCCATAACATTCAAAGCCTCTGTCAGGTACCGCCCATTAAAACCTATGGATATCCCGGACCCCTCATACTTTGCCTGTATATCCTCTGTACCTTCCCCTAGTTCAGGAGTATTAACAGATACTTCTATTTTTCCCTCCTCAAATTTTAATTTGACTCCACGGGATCTCTCTGTCGTAAGTATCAAGATTCGACGTAAACACCTTAACAACTCGTCGCGAGAAAATTGTACTTCATGAGCATGCTCGCCGGGGACGACTTGTCTGTAGTCTGGGAAATCTCCCTCCACTAGCCGCATAAAAAGTTGCGTAGTGCCCTTTTTCACGTTCAGCACCGAATTATCAAGGTACATTTCTACCTTTTCGTTGCTTTTTTCCAATAGTTTTCTCGTCTCTATTAAGCCCTTTTTAGGGAGTATTACGCTCGGCCAATTAGACGAGGCAGCACCAACATCTTTCTCGATCAAAGCGAGGCGATGCCCATCACTTGCTACCATCCGCAATTTTCCCGAATCGTCCGTCTCTAAATATACGCCACTCAGATTGAGTCTGGTGTCGTCCGGCGAAGCGGCAAAAAGCGTCTTTGCTACCATTTCGTGAATAGTTTGGCCTTCCATTTGAATGCTTCTGCTTTGTTCTACGTTCTCCATATCCTGATTGTCTACAGTCGCAAGCGTAGGAAATTCCTTTGGTTCTAAGCTTGCAATACGGAACCTAGAATTTCCACTTTGAACATGCACCCACCCATTCCCAGTGGAGGTCACTATTACTTTTCCTGTAGGGAGTTCCCTCGTTATCTCGTAAAGTTTCCTAGCATCTGCCGTCGTCGCGCCACTCTCGTGAACTATCCCCTTACACGTTTGCTTAATACCAATCTCTAAATCAGTAGCGCGCAAACAAATTGAGTCCTCGTCAGACACACAGTCGATGAGAACGTGAGACAGCATCGGTAACGACGACCGCTTTTCGACGACGCCTTGCACTAAATATAAACACTGTAGGAGATCTTCTTTGTTTATCTCTATCTTCATGACTACTCTGTCCTCCTGTGTACGAGAAAACGCCTCGTGGAAAGACTCTCGTCAATGTATCCCCTAACGCACAGGTTACTACTAAATAATATTATTTATATAAATTAGAGTAGTAGTAGTAGGGGACATGGATATGTGGAAAACTTAGATAACTCACCAAATATAACTAATAAATAATCAATAAATGCTGTGGAAATAATCCAGATGACCAGTGGAGAACTCATGGAAAGCAGAATGAATCCACGGGTTATCCACAGGTCATCCGTGGATCAAAACCTCGATTTTACTTATAATATCCCTGAAATCTTGTTCTTTCTTATATTTGCTCTCTATTTTCTTGCAGGCATGAAGGACAGTGGTATGGTCTTTTCCACCAAAACGCATACCAATCATAGGGTATGACGCACTACCTAGTTTCCTGCAAAGAAACATACCTATTTGGCGGGGCAATGTGACGGGACGGGTTCTTTTCTTGGATACGATGTCCGCAATGCTAACGCCAAAGTATTTACTCACTACTTTTTGGATGGTCTCTATCGATACGCTTTTGTCTCGCTGACTGAGCAAATCTTTGAGTACCTGTCTTGCAAATTCGACAGTTATAGATACTTGATTTAGGGCAGCGAGGGCTCCTAATCTGGTGAGACCCCCTTCGAGTTCGCGGACATTCGATGTAATCTGTGAGGCTATAAAAAGCGCGGCTTCTTCGGGCAAGACCATTTTCCTGACCCGGGCCTTTTCTTGCAGAATCGCAACGCGCGTTTCCAAATCAGGGGGCTGGATGTCGGCCACTAGCCCACATTCAAAACGGTTTTTCAGACGCTCCTCAAGTCCAATTATTTGATTGGGGAACTTGTCAGAAGTGAGAATAATCTGTTTTCCAGATTCGTGTAAAGCATTGAATGTGTGAAAGAATTCTTCTTGCGTGCGTTCACGACCGGAAAAAAATTGAACATCGTCTAGTATAAGTAGGTCGGCGCGCCGGAACTTGTTTTTGAATTCCGTCATTCTGTTCCGCCGGAGATGTACGATGAGTTCGTTTGTGAAGGACTCTGAAGACAGGTAGACTACCTTACGGTTCATTTTGTTTGACGCGGCCTCGTGCCCAATAGCATTGATTAAGTGAGTTTTCCCGAGCCCAACCCCGCCGTATATGAAAAGGGGGTTGTAGCTTTGTCCGGGGTGTTTGCTGACCGCTTTTGCTGCGGCATGCGCGAATTGGTTGCTCCCGCCCACCACGAAGGAAGAAAT
>CAYTJO010000117.1:0-1202 GCA_964438215.1 uncultured Rhodospirillaceae bacterium | reverse complement strand
GTCTTTTTTTGCTGGCCTTTTGTTTTCTACTCGTCTTTGAGTAGGAAACAGCTCGCCCTGTGGTTTTTCCTTGACGTGTACCAAAAGGAGAAGTGGTCGCCCGAATACATGCCGGAGCGCCTCTTCAAGAGGTGACGCAAGATTATTGGCCAACCAATCTCTGAAAAGACCGCTTGGAACTTCGACGTGGAAAGCGTCTTCTTTTTGGCCAAGCGGAATAATAGGTTTTAGCCAGGTCTCCGTGCTTGTTTTTCCGACCCGATCCTCTACAAACTCCAACACCTGGTCCCAATCGCGGCGCATACAAACCCTTCGTTGCTTGCTCTGGTGCAGCCAGTTTTCCACACCTGTGGAGAAGCGGCTAAGACCCCAACATTACTTTGAAAATACTACCCAGTTAGTCAACTCTCACACAGTCGTCTGTTTACTGTTCCCCTGCGGGACATACCTATACGTTCCGGCGCGTTCGCACTGACGGGTGGGGGATCATGTTGATCCCCCCGCCTACTATGTATAATCAAATTATTAAGACGGGAAAGGCTGGAACCCGCGCAACTTAGAACGTTTGTGTTTGCAATGCAAGAAAAAAAAAGTGTTTCGCCAAAGTAGCGTATTTTATTTAACAAACTCCGATAAGTCACACGAAGTGATTACGAGAAAAACTGCCAGACGTTAAAGCTAGCGGTTATGTAGTTGTTTTGTTTTCCATTTCTTCTACGCCGTCGTTTGCAAAGGGGCGTTGTAGTAACACAATTTGTTAGGTCGCCGTAATCCTCGCAAGTTCGGAGGCGATAACTCCCTATTTAATAAAAGAAAACCTTCCGTCCAGCAATAAATGAGGTATTCTATTGACTAGGTTTTAAGTGGGTGTTAGCAGAGGAAACCCGCGAAAGTGGATATAGATTACGATAACGGGAATGTTCAAATGCTAGTGTCAAAAAAACTCTTCGAGGAAGCCCGTATATATATCCCAGGAGGGGTTAATAGCCCGGTCCGGGCATGGAAGGCCGTAGGAGGGGACCCAATCTTCGTCCAGCGAGGGAAAGGGTGCCGTATTACGGACGTGGATGGGAACGAATTCATTGATTATGTAGGCTCGTGGGGGCCTTTAATCGCTGGCCATGCTCACCCGGATGTAATCCAGGCGGTAGAGAAGGCCATCCGTAATGGTACGAGCTTCGGGGCCCCCACGACGAAAGAAA
>CAYTJO010000116.1:0-5176 GCA_964438215.1 uncultured Rhodospirillaceae bacterium | reverse complement strand
AAGAAATATAATCTGCAAAAAGCAAAATTATCTGGATCTAATTTTCATGGAGCTGATTTTTCAGGTACTGACTTTACAGGCGCTGATCTATCTTACACAAATCTTTCTAAATCAATAGGGTACATTACTATTTTAAAAAATGTAAATTTAGAAGGAGCTGATTTAACTAATGCCAGATTAAATGGAGCAGACTTAAGAAATGCAAACTTAACTGATGCTACTTTAATTAATTCTAATCTCTCAAAAACTTCTTCTTCGGAAATTATATTAGATGGAAGTAATTTAAAAAATGCAAAATTCAAAGGTGCTGACTTAACTAAATCAAAAATTTATGGTAGTAATTTACTAAATTCAGATTTTAGTGGAGCTAATATGACAGGAGCTATACTAGATTCCGTGGATTTAAGACATTCTAATTTAAAGAGTACTAAACTAGATAATGTTAATTTTTTAAATTCTGAAGTATCTGGTATGAACCTTGCTAAGTTTAGTTTAGATAAAAGTAACTTTATTAATACAAAAATGTGTAATACTTTGGTACCATGGAAAGAAAAAAAGGTTTTGTGTGATTAAATTTTTTTATATTTTAATATTTCTTTGTTTAAATTTTATTAACTTTACTAAGGCAGAAAATATTAATTCATGTATTAAAAATGCTGTGGCTCAAGATATTGATTTAAATAAAATTCTTACATTTTGCATAGAGAACATAAAAAACATTGAAGGTTATAGTAACAACTATTCAGTTATTGATGTCGAAAAAACTTCTAATTTTATTTCTACTAATAGAGCTGATGAAATTATATATGAAATGATAAAAAAAGGTGATTTAAATAAAGCAGCCAGACTTGCAGAAAGAATTGAATCAGAAAAAACTAAAAGAATAAAAGCAAGAGCTGAGGCAGAAGCACTAAGAGCACCACAAATAATATCAAGTTTTAGCAAAGAAACCAATTCTAATGAAGAGAATGCTAATGTAAGAAGTGTCTTAAATTTAGGAAATAATCCAATTGTAACTTCGTCTGCAGGTTCTAAAGTTATTCAAGTAACTACACCAAGCACACATGGAGCTATACCAGGACAGTATGTTACTTTAAGCAACGTATCTTCAGCAATTGATGGAATTGCCGCCAGTGAATTAAATACCAGACATATTATTTCAAGTGTGCCATCAGTTTCTACTTTTACTATATCTGTACTATCTGTTGCCTCAGCAGGCTCAGTATCAGGTGGTGGCACAAATATTGTTGCAACTTTTGAGAACTAATACCTATTTATTATAATAATAAAATAGTTCTCCTTCTCTATAACTTTATTAAGTATTAAGCCAGTGTTTTTACAAAGATCTTCAAAATCTTTAGGAGCAGTTGGATCATCACATTTAAATTGAAAGTTTTTTTCTTTAGGATAGTTTTTTAACTCTTTGAATGCTTTTAAAACAGGAATTGGGCATTTAAAACCTATATAATTAAATTCTTTCATTAAAGGCTATTAAAAGGATAAAACTCTAAATCAGAGTTTTTTTTAATATAAGTCTCACTGCTTTTAAGTCTTATAAGTCCATTGCTCCATATAATAGAACTTAATATTCCTGCTCCTTGTTTGTTAAATTTATTTACATACATTTTTCCATTTTTAATAAAAGTTTTACCTCTTAAAAACTCTTCTCTTCCAATTTTCTTTTTCATACTAAAATTAGATTTTACTAAGTAGTATTTTGGCTTGTAGGAAAAGTTTCCCATTAAGAAGTTTAACAGTTTTTTTCCAAAAATAAAAAAAATAACAAAACATGCAACTGGATTGCCAGGCAATATTAAAATAGGTTTATTTTGTTTTAAAATACCAAACCCAAATGGTCTGCCTGGTTTGATGGATACTTTCCAAAAGTTTATTGTTCCTATTTCTCTAATAATTTTCACTACATAGTCTCTAGATCCTGAAGATGCACCTCCAGAAATAATGATTAAGTCACTTTTACTTTTTACAGAAATTAGTTTTTCTTTAATTTTTTTATAATCATCTTTTATTATTCCAAAATCTGTTACTGATGTATAATTTTTTTTTAATAAGGTATAAAGAGTGTATCTATTGCTGTCATATATCTGATAAGATAGTTTTTTTTTTCCAGGCTCTATTAACTCGTTTCCATTTGATAAAATTCCTACTTTTAATTTTTGGATAACTTTTACTTTATTTAGGCCAATAGAAGATAGCATTCCAATATCTTGCGCTCTTAAGTAGTGACCAGATGAAAAAACTTTTTGATCTTTTTTTATATCCTCTCCTCTTTTTCTTATATTCATCCACTTAAAAATATCTTTTTTTTTATTTAATTTAATTAAGTTGTCTTTTATATCAAAGTCTTCTTCCATAATAATAACATCAAATCCCTTAGGTATATGAGATCCTGTAGAGACTTTTATTGTATTTTTAAGGAAATGTGAGTTTTTAAGCTTTTCTCCAGCATGTATCTCTGAGTTAATTAAAAATGTCTTAGAAGAATTAGATATTAGTTTCTTATATTTAAAAAGAAATCCATCTACTGCTGAGTTATTAGCAGGAGGAATATCAATTAACGAATATAAATCCTCAGCCAAAAATCTACCTGCAGCCTGAGTAGTTTTGATTACTTCTGTTTTTTTTACAGGATTAATTTTTAATTTAAGCAGTTTTTCTATTTGACTAAATTTGTACATAGTTATATCTCAAAATATTTTAATATAAAGTTTCCTATCCCTTTGATATCATTTAAATTTAGTATTGGTATATTTTTCTTTATTTTTAAATTTTTTGAAGTAGTAGCAATTGCTATAAAATTATCATGCTCGTTACAAAGCAATGGTTTTTTTATTTTTTTTCTAAATACTTCAATTTTTTTTATTTTTGCAAACTTCCATCCTTCGACTAAAACTAGATCAAAATTTTGTTTTGTATTTTTTAAAAGTTTTTCTAAAGAAGGTTCTCTTTGTTCAACTTTATTAATCATGGCCCATTGTTTTGAAGACGATATAATGACACTGTTAGCTCCTGCTTGAAAAAATCTATGTGAATCTTTTCCTTTTTGATCAATTTCGAAAGAACTATGAGCATGCTTTAGAGCACAAACTTTTAGATTACAATCTTTAACAAAAAACATAATTAATTTACTCATTAATTGAGTTTTTCCTGAACCACTCCAGCCTGATATTCCTATAATGTTAGTCAAACTACTTATTTTTATATTTAATAAAATCTTAATACTCTGTTTAAAAATTACAAAATAATCTTATGATTACAACTAAAAAAGATTTTTAAAGATTTTTATTTTATAAACTCTATATTATTAACATTGGTAAAAAATATTTTCAGTAAATACTTTTAATAATCATGATCATATGTAAAATTAAAAATTAAATTATAAGTAATTAAATGCAAAATATTAATAAAAAAGCCCCTGGAAGAAGAAATAAAGTTTTCTTTAACAAAGGTAGACAGGCAGATAACAAGTCTCTTAAAGAGGCTGAAAACTTATTAAAAGAATACTTTCCTCTAAAAAAAGATATGTTAATTGAATACTTGCATCTTTTTAATGATAAATATAATGCTTTATTTCCAAAACATTTAAGAGCATTATCTGAGTTATGCAAGCTAAGCATGTCAGAAATATATGAAGTAGCTAGTTTTTATGCGCATTTTCATATTGTTAATGAAGATACTGATACAGTTGCAGATATTACTATAAAGGTTTGCGATAGTATTACTTGTGCAATGTATGAGGCAGAGAAGATTTATAATAATGCAAAACTTAAACATAAGAATCTTAGAGTGGAGAAAGCTCCATGCATGGGAAGGTGTAATTATGCACCAATAGTTGAAGTTAATCACAACCATATTCTTAATGCTAACAATGATAAGATTGCAGAAGCAATAGCTGATAGAAAGTTTTCTTATAAAAATGATAGCTATATTAATTATGAGGAATATGTAAAAAGTGGTGGTTACCAACTATTTCATAAAATTAATTCTGGGGAAATTAGTTTTGACAAGATGATAGATGTTTTTTCAAAGGCTGGTTTAAGAGGATTAGGAGGTGCTGGTTTTCCAGCATATAAAAAATGGCAGTTTGTAAAATCATATAACGCTCCTAGATTAATGTGTATTAATGCTGATGAAGGAGAGCCTGGAACTTTTAAGGATAGATATTATTTAAACAAAGATCCTCATAGATTCATAGAAGGAACCCTTGTTGCAGCTAAACTTGTCGAGGCAGAAAAGTGTTATATTTATATTAGAGATGAGTATTATGGGTTGATCAAACTAATAGAAAAGCAAATTAACATTTTGGAAGAAAAAAATATTTTTTCTAAAGGATATTTAGAAATTAGACGTGGAGCAGGAGCTTATATTTGTGGAGAAGAATCAGCTTTAATAGAGTCTATTGAAGGAAAAAGAGGTTTACCTAGAAATAGACCGCCTTATGTAGCAGAGGTAGGGTTGTTTGGAAGGCCTACCTTAGTACATAATGTAGAAACAGTATATTGGATAAGAGAAATTTTTGATAAAGGAGGAGAGTGGTTTAGTTCTTGTGGAAGAAATGGTAGAAAAGGATTAAGAACATTCTCTGTTTCTGGATTTGTTAAAAATCCAGGAATTAAATTGACTGATGCCGGAATTACGGTAAATCAACTAATAGAAGAGCATTGTGGAGGAATGCTTGATGGGCATATATTTAAAGGATATTTACCTGGAGGAGCCTCAGGTGGCATATTGCCTGAAAGTTTAGGTGATATACCTCTAGACTTTGATACTCTTCAAGAGTATGATTGTTTTATAGGTTCGGCAGCTATAGTTATTTTGTCAGATAAGGTTGACATGAAGAATATAGGGTTAAACTTAATGAAATTTTTTGAAGATGAGAGTTGTGGACAATGTACTCCATGTAGGAACGGTACTTCTATGGCAGTTAAACTAATGAAAGAAAATATTTGGAATGTTGAACTTTTAACAAAATTGTCTAAAACAATGAATAAAGCTTCAATATGTGGGTTAGGGCAAGCAGCTCCTAATCCTTTACAATCTATTATTAAACATTTTAAAAAAGACATTTCATAACATGATTAAGTTTAAACTTAACGGCAAAGAAATATTAGCTAATAAAAATGAGACTATTTGGCAGGCTGCAAAAAGAAATGAAGTT
>CAYTJO010000115.1:0-5309 GCA_964438215.1 uncultured Rhodospirillaceae bacterium | reverse complement strand
AAATTAGTATCCATATCGCAAACAGGATAATGAGTCGTATTAACTTCTAAAATACTATCACTAACCTCTGTAAAATAATGATGCAATGAGGGGCTATTCAGGCTATAAAAAGGATTATCGTAAGCTGAACGTGCTGAAGTAAACTCAGATTCATCTGCAAACCGAATAAAAATATTAATATTATTAACGGTTCCAAAAGTTGGAGCATCTCGCTGTGAAGTGTTCTGAAAATATCTGTTTCTGCGAAATCTATATTCATCCTCACTAATAGAAATATTTGGAGTTAATCCATCTTTTGAAATATTTAAATCTGCTCTATGAATTCCAGGGATAACCTTATCATTAATAGAGCCTCTAATATTGTTATCAAAAACTAATATATGATCAAAATAATGATCAAAATCATCAATATCTCTTTTAAGCTTAGTTTGCTTTATGTCAGCCTTAGCTTTCATTTCTTCATAAAATATTTTATACCTGAGTGCTTGAGCAGCATCAATCTCTAGACTATTTTCTGCTAATTTAACTTCTAATGACCCTGATTTAAGATTCAAAGGTAAAGTATTAATATTTTCTGCTACTGCCATAAGAATTCTCTTTTAATTACTCTTAATTTTTTTCCCAAATAATTCCATTTTATGATCAACTAGATTATAACCCAACTTTTTGGCAACTTTTTTTTGCAAATCTTCTATTTCTTCATCTACAAACTCTATTATGTCTCCAGTTTCAACATCAATTAAATGATCATGATGGGAATCTGTTAACTCCTCGTACCTAGCTCTTTTACCTCCAAGATCTATCCTATTAAGAACATTGTTTTCCTCAAATAATTTGATGGTTCTGTAAACAGTAGCCAGACTAATTCTATTATCAATTTTGTTAGCTCTCATAAAAACTTCATTCGCATCCGGATGATCGCTTGATTCAGTAATAACTTTAGCAATAATTTTTCTCTGATGTGTTAGCTTAATTCCTTTTTCTAAAAATGATTCTTCTATTCTAGAAATTTGTTTATTTTTTCCAATCATTTTATTATATTTATAACATATTATTGTAGTATAATTAATAGAAAATTTTAAAAAATAAAATGTTTTTAGATTTAACTAAAGATAAGTGTCCCATTACCTTCGTAAAAACAAAAATTGCATTAGAAAAACTAAAAAAAGAAGAAAAACTTGCGATTAGAATTAATGAAGGAGAAGATTTAGATAATATGCCAGAAAGTTTAAAAGAAATTGGTTATAAAATAATAGAAAAAAGAAAATTGAAAAAAAATGTAGCTGAGATAATTATAAAGCATATTTAATCAAATAATTTAGTCATAATATATGCATCGTTAAATCCATTAGAGGTCTTATAGTAATTTTTTCTATCTCCTGCCATTAAAAAACCAAATTTCTTATACATTTTTATAGCAGGGAAATTTTTTTTTGAAACCTCTAAAAAAATTTTTTTTATTTTATTTTTTTTAGCTTTTATTAACAAGTTGCTTAATAATTCAGAAGCTATACCTTTTCTTCTTTTTTTTTTGTTAGTTGCTAACGACAAAACTTCATATTCATCTGAGATTTTCCTTGCTATCAAATATCCTTCTGAAGGTATTTTAGAGGAAAAAAAAAATACATTTTCCCTTGAAAAAAAGCTAGCAAAAAACTCCTTACCCCATTTATCAAACTCGTTTTCATTAACTAATAAATAATTTTTATATATTTTTTTAATCGTATTTTTTTGCATAATGTTCTTTTATGTATATAGGTTCTGGTTCGCGAAAGTTATAAGCTTTCAGGTGTTCTTTTATTTTTTTTACTATGTTTTTAATTCCCAATTGATCTGGTAGACAAAAATAATAGTTTTTAATTTTTAACGTATTTAAAAAACTTCCTGCTATTATATTATTAGATATTTTTCCTTGTAACTCTTTTTTTGTTATAAGGTAGTTTTTCTTTTCTGGCTTATAGTCATTAAATATTTTTTTATAAAATTCATCTCCAGGCCCTTTAATTAAAACCTCAACCTTTTTAGTTTTTTTGTATTTATTACTTGCTAAAAATTGATGTAGAATACTATCAAAATTAGAAAAACCTATAATTTTTGCTCCAGTAGAAATTGATAAGGCCTTGGCTACAGAAATTCCTATTCTTGTACCTGTAAATGATCCAGGCCCTACAGAAACTAAAATTAAATCAATCTCATTAAACTGAATCATTGCTTCATTAATCAAGGACTCTAATAAATGATTTATATCTTGCTCAATACTTCTAGGAGAATCAATAGATTTTGAAAAAAAAGCACTATCTTTTATTATTGTAAGAAAAATTCTTCCTAATGAAGTTTCTATTGTTAAAATATTTTTATTTTTCATAATATTATTATTAAAATAACTACTATTATGACATTAATAGAAATAAAAAAAAATAAATTTGATGTAGATATTGATTTACGATATGCAACAAAAAATAATATCACTGGAAAAAAAATATTTAGAGAAAAAAAATGTTTATTAAATAATCTTGCAGCAGAAAAATTATTTTTGGCATCCAAAATTGCTAAAGACTTTAATTGCAAATTAAAAATTTTTGATGCCTACAGACCCAAATATGTTCAAGAAGCATTATGGAAGTTTTCTCCAAATCCAGCATTTTTAACAGATCCTAAAAAAGGATCACCCCATACTAGAGGCATAGCAGTTGACCTCACTTTAACTCAAAATAATATTGAATTAGATATGGGGACAGATTTTGATGATTTTACTGAAAAAGCCTTCCACATCTCAAGAAAAGTTTCTATTAAGTCTAGAAAAAATAGATCTTTGCTACTTTCTATAATGATTTTAGCTGGCTTTGATTTCTATGAAAAAGAATGGTGGCATTACCAACTATTTAATCCAAAAAAATTCCCTTTAATACAAAGTTTAAATCAGCTTGAAAGTTCTACAACTTCTTTAACATCTGGTATATAATGCTTAAGCATATTCTCAATGCCCATTTTTAACGTCGCTGTGGAAGAAGGACACCCCGAGCAGCTTCCTTTAAGTTCTAAAGAAACAACTCCATCTTTAAAACTATGAAAAGTAATATCTCCTCCGTGACTAGCGACCACTGGCTTGACTTTTGTTTCTAGTAAATTAATAATTTCTTTTTCTACAGGATCTTTTATATTTTTATCATTGGTATTTTGTTCTTTATTTTCAAATAGTTCATCTTTTTTTTGCAGAGCTGCACCTATTTTTGCAGTCAGGATAGTTTTTAATACTTTCCAATCTTCATCTTCAGATTTAGAAACAGATATAAACTCTGAATTCAACAAGACATTAGTTATTCCTTGAATAGAAAATATTGTTTTTAGCAATTCTGATTTATCAAAGTCATCCCCTGGCGTAAACAGCTTTGTCCCTTCAAAATCTAAATTTGTTTCAGGAATAAACTTTAAAGTATTTGGATTAGGTGTCTCTTCTATTTTTAAAAACATAATTATTATAATTATCAGGAACAATGGTGATTGGCAAGTTTAACTTTTTCCTGAAACTTCCTGTAAGAGAATTAATTATTTTATTTGTATCATTTCCTTCCAGTGCTAATCCAAGTATTAAATTTTTAATTTTATATTTTTTATTATTTAAAAGCTTTAAAATAGTATCTACTTTGTCACCTCTTTTTATCATAGTTTTAACTTTTAGCTTATAGTTTCGTTTTATATCAGAAAGATGAACATTTAATAATTCTTTAGCCTTTGATTTTTGCTCCTCAAGCATTATTGTTTCTACACCTTTCCAATGTCTAAAATTAGCAACCTCCATGATATATAAAAGAATTAAATTTATTTTTTGTTTATGAGCATTTTTGCATGCATAGTCTAAGGCTGAATAAAATTCATTAGACTCATCCACACACACTAAGAAGTATTCATTATTAGATTCTTTATTAATATTTTTAGGCATTTATTTTCCTTATTACTTCATTTACTATAAAACCAAAAAACATTGCTATTAAAACTGCAAAAACTCCATAAATCAAACTATTTTTAGTAGCAAACAAATATACTTTTTCTCCTAATCCTGATTTAGAAACATTTATAAAAGACCTTTTAGATCCTATGACTTCCTCATTATTTAGCAATAGAGTATCAACAATATAGGTTCCTTCGGAAATATCAGAAGAAAAAGGAATTTTTGTTTTAAATAAACGCTGATCTATAATTTCAATCTTTCCATTAGAAGAATGATAGTTTCCTATTTTTTTCATGCTTTGAATAATTCCTTGTCTCCATTCTAATCTGGCTTTATCTTCAATTTCCTCTGCGCCCTCAAACCTTAAATTTTCTAGTCCTATTTGATTAATACTTAGAAAAGAATCATTTTTAATTTGACTTAATGGCTTGCTAGAGGCTACGAAATAGTATGTAGGTACATCCGAAAAAATTCTGGACTTAGAATTAATCCAAAACCAAACTTTTTTTTCTTTTTTTAAAACTTTTATTTTTTTTCTTGGCCCTGTTACTATGATCACTAAGTCACCCGGTGTATCTAGTGCTCCAAAGTAGGACAGCTCATCTCCTGTAAAACCAACATCTATATATAGTTGAGTATCTAAAAATTCTGCAATTAGATTCTCTTTGCAAAAAACATTTTTACAAAATAGACTTTGGAAGATAATAAAAATAATTAGTAGTCTCATTTAAAAAACTCTATTACATAAAGCAAGTTAGGATCAATCAGTAACTTTGAAAAAAGAAAAACGCATAAAGAAAATATCAATATACCTAATAGCATTCTAATAATCTCACCAGATATTTTTTGAACTATAAAAGCCCCTGCCTGAACACCAAAAACCCCACCAAATAGCAAGAAGCCAGACAATATTACATCCACGGTTTGGTTAACATGAGCATGCATTATTGTTGACACTATAGAAACAAACAAAACTTGCATTAGGGAAGTTCCTATTACAACTTGTGTTGACATTCCTAAAATATAAATCATGGCAGGAACTAAAATAAAACCTCCTCCCACTCCCAAAATAGAAGCTAGTATGCCTATAAATAAGCTTATGATGAAAGGTGGAATAATACTAATGTACAACTTTGAGCGTCTAAATTTTAATCTAAATGGAAGACCATGAAACCAACCATGATCATGAAGTTTCATTAAATTGCCTAACGCTTTATTTTTTTTTGTTTTTAGACTTTCAAATAGCATATAAATCCCTAATATCCCAAGAAAAAAGATATAAGCTACCGCAATTACTTCTTCCAATCTTCCAATTGAAGATAAATATTTAAATAAATAAACTCCTAAAACAGAACCTATT
>CAYTJO010000114.1:4769-5369 GCA_964438215.1 uncultured Rhodospirillaceae bacterium | reverse complement strand
AAATTGTTTGGAGTTAAATATAAAATATTTGAAGATGGAATAGATATAGAAGGTATGAACCAATCTCAAATGGAATTACCTTTCAATTCTGCAGAGATAGATAGTTTTGGAGATCATAGGATAGCCATGGCCTCAATAATTGCAGCTCTGAGATCAAAAGACTCTTGTAAGATAAAAAATTGTTCCAATATAAATACCTCTTTCCCTGGTTTTATCAATTTATCTAATAAAATAGGAATAACTTTAATTGAAATGTAAATATGCCTGAGATACCAGTTATAACAATAGATGGCCTAAGTGGTTCAGGTAAAGGCACTATCTCAAAGATGTTATGTAATGAGTTAGGCTGGAATATATTAGATAGCGGTGCGTTATACCGGACTTTGACTTACTTAATAGAAGAAAAGGAGATTGATGTTAATAGCTTTTTAAAAAATAAAGATGATCTTATTAAAGATTTTGAAGTCACTTTCCAAATAGGATCTGTGGGTGAGCCAGTTAGTGTCTTTCTTAAAGACACAGATATAACAAATCTTGTTAGAACAGAGGAAATAGCTGTGAAGACTTCAGCCCTCTCTTCCTTAATGGTATTAAGAGATT
>CAYTJO010000114.1:0-4759 GCA_964438215.1 uncultured Rhodospirillaceae bacterium | reverse complement strand
GAGAAACTCAGTTGAAAAGGCAAGGAAGCAAGGTTAACATGCGCATCCTTTTAAATGAATTAGAAGCTAGAGATAAAAAAGATACTGAGAGAGAACTTTCTCCACTTAAGCCGGCTAAAGGCTCTATTGTAATTAATACAACTAAGTTAAGTCCTGAAGAAGTATTAGGAGAAATAAAAAGTTTTCTATAAATTTTTGGAAAGATACTAAATATGTCAGCAAGTTTTGAAGAATTACTAGATAAAAGTTTAGATACTGTGACCATGCAGCCTGGAAGTCTGCTTACTGGAATTATTATAGATATACTCGAAACTCACGCTATAGTACATGTTGGGCTCAAATCAGAGGCTGTAGTGCAAATTCAAGAATTTACTAATGAAAAAGGAGAGATTGATTTAAAAAAAGGAGATGAAGTTGAACTACTCCTCGAAGCTATCGAGGATGGTCATGGAAATACAAGAGTTTCTAGAGAAAAGGCAATCAA
The DNA here is from genome assembly GCA_964438215.1 of uncultured Rhodospirillaceae bacterium. Lineage (GTDB taxonomy): Bacteria > Pseudomonadota > Alphaproteobacteria > TMED109 > TMED109 > JAYYAX01. The sequence goes on along the minus strand of CAYTJO010000114.1, from coordinate 4,275 downwards.
GAAACAAGTTTGGAAAAGAATTGAGGAATGTTTAAATTCAGAAACAACTATTAACGGCTTAATAACAGGACAAGTTAAGGGAGGGATGACAGTAGATATTCAAGGAGTAAAGGCTTTTTTACCTGGATCTTTAGCTGAAGCTACTCCAACTAAAGATTTGGATCATCTAGAAGGAAATTATGAAGAGTTTAAAGTAATAAAACTAGATAGAGATAAAAACAATGTAGTTTTATCTAGAAATGCTGTACTAGAAGAAGTCAATTTTGAAGAAAGAGAGAAGCTTCTATCTTCTCTTGAAGAAGGGCAAGTAGTTGATGGAATTATAAAAAATTTAACAGACTATGGAGCATTTATTGACTTAGGAGGGGTTGATGGACTACTTCATATAACTGACATATCTTGGAGTAGGATAAATCACCCATCTGAAGCACTAAATATAGGAAAATCTATAAAAGTAAAGGTTATAAAGTTTGATAGAGAAGAAAATAAAGTATCTCTAGGAATAAAACAGCTAACTCAAGATCCCTGGCAAGGGATTGAGAATAAATTTCCACTTAACACTTCCGTAATGGCAAAGGTTACTAACTTAACAGATTATGGCTTCTTTGCAGAAATAGAGTCAGGAGTTGAAGGATTAGTGCATGTCTCGGAAATTGATTGGACTAATAAGAATATACACCCTTCCAAAGTAGTTCAGTTAGGCGATAGCTTAGAAGTAATGATTTTGGAAGTTGACGAGGAAAAGAGAAGAATCTCTTTAGGGGTTAAACAGTTAAGTGAAAATCCATGGTTAGTATTTACACATAAACATCAAGAAGGAGATAAAATCACAGGAAAGATTAAATCTATTACGGATTTTGGAGTTTTTATCGGTTTAGAAGGTGAAATAGATGGTTTGGTTCATTTATCAGATGTTTCTTGGGACAATGAAGAAGAGGCTATAAAGAAGTTAGAAAAAAACCAAGAAATAGAAACCGTAATCCTTTCTGTTGATGCTGAAAGAGAAAGAATTTCTCTAGGGATTAAACAGCTAACTAGTGATGCTTTCAATGACTTCTCAGCATTGAATAAAAAAGGTTCCAGTGTACAAGGAAAAGTTAACGAATTAAAAGATGACAGAATTATTATAGATCTTGCGGAAGGAATTCAAGGATCTTTGCCCCGAAAGGATTTCGAAAATTCTTCATTAAATTCTGAAATAGATATAGGTTCTGAGATTGAAGTAGCAATTGCTAATATAAATAAAAAGGAAAGAGAGATAATACTCTCAGTTAGAGCTTTAGAAAAAGCACAAGAAAGAGTTGCTTTAAAAGATAACGTTGAGAAGAATAAGGAGATAGAGGAAGCTTCAAGATCAAATATAGGTGATCTTATTAAGGCAGAAATAGAAGAAAAAGAAGGTGAATAAGTCTGATTTAATAAAAAAAATTGCTAAAAAGCTCAATCATCTAGATAAGAGAGATGTAGAAGAAGGATCCTCTGTAATTATTCAGCATTTAACCAATAGTCTTTATAGTAAAAATAGAATAGAACTAAGAGGCTTCGGTTCTTTTTCTTTAAGAAAAAGGGAAGCGCGGTTTAGTAGAAATCCGAAGTCAGGAAAATCAATATTAGTTGAATCAAAGTCTTACTTATATTTTAGGCCTTCAAAATACCTTAAAGATATTAATAATTAAAATTTCTGTTTATGTCTTATGATATTCATTCCATAGGTTAGTTATGTCTAAAGAAATTTCTTCCAAAATCAAATCAGCTTTTGAAGAATCTATCGATCTTAAGAAGATAATTCTTAAAGATGAGTTGTTTAGGATTTTAGAAGAATGTGGAACTTTAATAGCTAACTCAATCGCAGAAGGAGGGAAGTTAATGACCTGCGGAAACGGTGGATCTGCAGCTGATGCTCAACATTTAGCAGCTGAACTTTTGGTTAGATTAACTTCTCAAGTGAATAGAAAGGGATTTCTTCCTTGACCGCTACAATTAATGATTTTAGTGGTGATGATATATTTAGTAGGAATTTATTAACTTTGTCTAAACCCGGGGATGTTCTGATGGCACTTAGTACTTCAGGAAACTCTCCCAATATAGTAAAGGCTTTAAAGTCTGCCAAAGAAATAAATTTAACTACTATAGGTTTTTTAGGATCAAACGGGGGAGAGGCTTTAGGGTATTGTGATGAAGCTTTTATAGTTCCTAGCAATATTACAGCGAGGATCCAAGAAATTCATATAACAGCAGGCCATGCAACCTTACAGTTTGTAGAAGACAAACTTTTAAAGGAGGGTTTTATAAATAGGTTATAGATCAGGATAAGCATGAGGGTTAACACTTTAATACTGACTCTGTCTTTTAGTCTTGTTTTACTAATGGGCTTTTTTGTTTACAAGTTGAACAACCATTTAGTTTCCCTGGATTTATTATTTTTGGATATTGAGGCTAATCTCGGGAAGGTTATTTTATTCAGTGTATTGGTGGGTTTGTTTATAACTCTTTTTTTTGAAATTTTATATAGTTTAAAAAAAACCAACAAGAATGATTAAGAGAGTTGATTGTAATGTCTAGTCCTTTAATTTTAGCCTTAGATCTTGAACCAGATAAGGCAGTAGATTTAGCTAAAAATCTAGATCCTGAACAATGTAAGTTAAAAGTTGGCAGTAGATTATTTACAGCTACCGGCCCTTCAATAGTTTCTGATTTTAGAAAATTAGGGTTTGATATTTTCCTAGATTTGAAGTTTCACGATATTCCTAACACAGTATATTCAGCTTTATTGGAGGCATGTAAGTTAAAAGTTTGGATGGTAAATATACATTGTTCAGGCGGCTCTGAAATGATGAAAGCTGCTAGACAAGCTATCGCTGACAGTAATATAAATAAACCTCCTTTATTAATTGGAGTAACAGTACTAACAAGCCTAGATCAAGAAGATGTAAAATTTCTATTTTCTAAAAATATCTCTCAATACACCTTGGGATTAACTAAATTAGCAAAAGATAATGGATTGGATGGGGTTGTGTGTTCTCCTCAAGAAGTAAAAGATATCAAGCTAAAATTTGGTAAAAAGTTTATTGCTGTTACACCTGGTATAAGATCTTTAGGTCCAACTGGAGATCAAAAAAGAATAACAAGTGCACAAGAAGCTTTAAGAAATGGTTCAGATTATTTAGTAGTAGGAAGGCCTATAACCGAAAGCGATAATCCAGTAAAATCAGTTGAATCTTTTTTAGAGGGAATAAGATCGTGAGATTAAATATTAACGATATTGGTGGAAAAGTTGTTAAAGATGATGATCGTTATGTAGTTACGGATAACACATTTCTTAATAACTTGGTAATAAGTAGTACTGATTTAAAACCAGGAAAATCGACTTCTGGCCACTCTCATTCTGGTCAAGAAGAGGTTTATAATTTTGTAAAAGGGTAGGGAAAGATGAAGGTTGATGATGAAGTATTTTCAGTTTCAGAAGGAGACATTATTCTTGTGGAAGACGGAAAATTTCACCAGGTTATTAATAACTCTGAAGAAAACCTTTACTTTGTATGTGTTTTTGAAGGGTCAAGAAATCATTAGTTAAGCTCTATTCTCAGAATGCTCTAATAACTTTTAGATGCTTAATATTACTAACTCTTCAGATTTTCCATCTTTAATAAAAGAACTCCCCACCAACCCTGGTGTATATAAGTTTAAGGACAAGAAAAATTATTCTATATATATTGGAAAGGCTAAGAACTTAAAGAATCGTTTAAGAACTTACTTATCTGAATCAGGATCTAGGACAAAGAAAACTAGAAATATCTTAATGGAAGCTGATTCTATTGAGCTAATTCTAACTAATAATGAGCTTGAATCACTCTTATTAGAACAACATCTAATAAAACAAGACAAACCAAAATACAATGTTCAGTTTAAAGATGATAAAGGTTATCCATGGATTGTCTTTGAGATAAGTAAACAATTTCCTTCAGTTAAGTCTACCTTGGGCAAGATTAGTCAAAAGGATTTATACTTTGGCCCATTTCCTAGTTCTAATTCTGTAAAAAGTGTTCTTGATTTAATACAAAAGATATTTAAGTTAAGGGACTGCACAGACTCTTTTTTTAAGAACAGGAAAAGACCATGTCTTCAGTTCGAGATAGGAAAATGTTCAGCACCATGCGTTGGTCTTATAAAAAAAGAGGACTATCTTAAGGATGTACTCCAAGCAAAGAGATTACTTGATGGTAATTCTGAAGATCTTGTTAGAGATTTATATATATTAATGGACTTAAGTTCCGT
>CAYTJO010000113.1:1439-5375 GCA_964438215.1 uncultured Rhodospirillaceae bacterium | reverse complement strand
TTTTCAATATCAATATCGACCATAAATTCTAAAATGCTTTCTAGTAATTTATTATTATTGGTTCGCATAACATATATTATGTTAAATTTATTGTTAGGCCATCATATGCTGGTTCAACATTATTTGGGCATTTAGAAAGAAGTTCTTCGTAGTCTAACCATGCACCTAAATGCGTTAAAATAGCTTTCTTAGGTTTATATTTATCAATCCACAATAATGTTTGTTCTAAATGAGAATGACTATAATGTGGTTCATATCTAACACAATCAACTATCCACAAATCTAAATCATATAAATATTTTTCAGACTCTTTAGGAAAAGATTTTACATCTGTTGAATAAACAAAATTATTAATTTTAAAGCCTAAGGTTGTTTCATAGCCATGATTTTGATCAAAAGCATTAATTTTTATGCCGCATACTTTTATTTCATTTCCATCAATAATATTTACTTCTAAAGGAGGCTGAAAATAAGAATTATCTTGTTCAAAAATATAATCAAATCTTCTTTTAAGATCACTAATTGTCTTTTTTGAAGCATATATAGGTAGTTTATTTTTTCTTTTCCATAGAAATTGTCTTAAATCATCAATACCATTTGCATGATCTGCATGGGAATGAGTCCATAAAACTGCATCCAATTTTTTTATATTGTTTTTAATAGCCTGTATTCTCAAATCAGGAGATGTATCAAATAATATATTACTATCATTAACATTTGCTAATACTGATACCCTAGTTCTATTATTTTTAATATTTTTAGGATCACAATTACCCCAGTAGTTTCCTATTAAAGGAACTCCTCCAGATGAACCAGAACCTAAAATAGTAACTTTCATATTAAATTTTTGCTTTATTAAATAGGTTATAAAAATTTTTTGTAGTTTGAGTTGCTAAATCTTGAAAAGATACACCTTTTAATTCTGACAGAAATTTAGCAGTGTCTCTAACAAAAGCTGGTTCATTTCTTTTACCTCTGTTAGGTACCGGAGCCAGATATGGGGCATCAGTTTCTACAAGCAATCTATTCATTGGTACTTTTTTAATTGTTTTTCTTATATCTTCTGCATTTTTAAAAGTAATTATACCAGATACTGATATATAGAAATTTATCTTTAAAGCTTCCATAGCTAATTCTTCTGAAGCAGTAAAACAATGAATAACTCCCTTAAAATTTCCTTTTTTATATTCATTTTTTAAAATATTTATAGTATCAAAATCTGCATCTCTAGTATGTACAATAATAGGGATATCTAGATTTCTAGCAATATTAATATGTTTTATAAATGAATCCTTTTGCATTTCAACTTTAGGCTTATCATAAAAATAGTCTAGTCCTGTTTCTCCTATACCTATAAGGTTATTATCTGATGCAAAGTTTACTATTTTCTCTAATTCATTGGTAAAAAATTTTTTGATATTATTTGGATGAACTCCACCACTGTACCAAATATTATTATATTTTTTTGACAATTCTTTTAATTCTTCTAACTCGTTTAGATCAGTACATATAGTAAGAAGTCCATTAATTTGATTTTGATTAGCATTAGATAAAATAGAGTCTAAATCATTTGAAAAATCAGACATATTTAAGTGGCAGTGACTATCTATTAGCATAATTTAACCTTTTTATTCTATTATTCTAGGAAATACTCCTTCGGGTTTATTAATTTTTGATCCTTCTTTTATTTCTTTATTAATATAACTAAATTTTTGTACTTCTTGTATATTTAGTTGCATAAAAATTTTTTTTGCTGCAATTGGAAGAATTGGTTGAATCAATATATTTACTTTATATATAGTGTTTATTAAAACATTTAAAACCGTGCAAAGTTTTTTTTTATCTTCATTGTAAAGTTTCCAAGGTGCTTTAGAGTCAACATATGCATTAGCTTTTTTAATTATATCCCATATTATAATAATTGCTTGGCTAAATTTAAAGTTATCCATTAAATCTTTGTATTTATTGAATAATTCCTGTGAAAAATTTAATAAATCTAAATCATCATTATCTACTTCTTCTCTTTTAAAAACTATACCATTATTATATTTGATTACCATACTAAGTACTCTTTGCACTAAATTTCCTAAATCATTAGTTAAGTCACTATTTAAACGTCTAATTAAAGCTGATTCTGAAAAATTCCCATCTTCACCAAATGATATTTCTCTTAGTAAAAAATACCTTATTTGATCATTTCCATATTTATTAATTAGATAGATGGGATCAATTACATTGCCTAAAGATTTAGACATTTTTTTACCCTCTATAGTCCACCAACCATGAGCAAATATATTTTTAGGCAGTGCAATATTAGCTGACATTAGAAATGCAGGCCAAAAAATAGCATGAAATTTTAAAATATCTTTTCCTACTATATGAGCATCCGCAGGCCAAAAATCTTTAAATTTATCTTTGCTATCTAAAACACTAATGTAATTAAATAATGCATCTAGCCAGACATAAATAATATGTTCTGAAGAGTCTGGCACATTTATACCCCAAGTGAAACTTGTTCTTGATATTGATAAATCTTGAAGTCCTTTCTCTACAAAACTAATTACTTCGTTATATCTAGTTTCTGGTTTAATAAAGTTAGGATTATTTTTATAAAATTCTATTAATTTATTTTGCCATTTAGATAATTTAAAAAAATAACTAGGCTCTTCTAACCATTTTAGTTTATCTCCAGATGGACCTATTTTTTCTTTTTTATCATTCGTGACAATCTCATTATCAGCAATAAAGCTTTCATCTCTAATAGAATACCAACCCTTATAACTTCCTAAATAAATATCACCATTTGACTCTAATATATTCCATATTTTTTTAACATAAGCTGTATGTCGTTCTTCTGAAGTCCTAATAAAGTCATGATTAGTAAGCTTTAATAATTTTGCTAGATTTATAAATTCTTTTGAAACTTTATCAACAAAGTTTTTAGGTAACATATTTTTTTTCTTTGCTGCTTCTTCTACCTTTTGTCCATGTTCATCAGTACCTGTAACAAAATAAACTTTATTTTCTAATAGTTTTTTATATCTTGTAACAGTATCTGCAACTAAGCTAGTATACGCATGACCTAAATGAGGTTTATCGTTAACATAATAAATTGGAGTTGTTACATAAAATTTATTTTGCATTGTTTCTAATTATTTTTTCTATATCACTTAGAGTCAAATATATACTTGTATAAATGTCTAAATTTAAATTAATCATATTTTTTTTTCTTTCATATAAAATATTTAATAGATATGTAATTTGATCATGACTTAAATTATTAGATAGTTTGTTAATAACCTCTTCTTCTATATTATTTAGGTGTAAAACTTTTACTTTATTAATATTTCTTAAAGTATTTTTTAAAATTCTAAATAATATTAAAAATGAAATAGTAAATATATTATTATTTTTTTTTTTATTTTGGAATAACTTATGTATAGAGTCTAAATTATTTTTTCTATTATCAATTCCTAAAACATATTCACAATAAATTTTGTGTATTCCCAAAGCATCATTTTTATGAAGATTGTATATGTTTCCTATGCTTCCATTTGATAATATTGAATAACTATCGTAGTACTCTTTATTAATATTACTTCTTTTTAATAAAGTTTTAATTTCATTATTATCTAGTTTTTTAAAAACTATTTTTTTACACCTTGATTTGATTGTACTTGGAATGTTTGAAACCATATGATCTATTATTAAAAAACTAGTATGCAAACTATGCTCTTCTAATATTTTTAATAAGGCATTATGCCCAAAAGTATTTAGGTCAGTTAATGCATCTATTAAAACTGACCTATAGCTGCCTATTATTGAGGTTTTGCTTAAAAATACAGATACTTTCCTCACTTCTTCCACAGCAATATTTTTTTTCTCATCTGATATTTTTTTTAAAACTAATAAGTCAGGATGTATTAAAGTATCACT
>CAYTJO010000113.1:0-1429 GCA_964438215.1 uncultured Rhodospirillaceae bacterium | reverse complement strand
TATTTTTTATATCTAATAATGCTTTAATTATATTTTCTGCTAATTTTGCTTTACCAATGCCCCTTGGTCCTCTTAAGATCCAAGCGCCCGTGCAATTTGATTTATTAAATGATTTAATAAGGCTAACTGAGGCATTTTTATTGCCTATAAAGTTGTTTAATACATTTTTATAACTTAATTGCATTTTGTTTTATTTTTTTAAATATAATTTTTTGTATATTATTAAAAAGTTCCTCTTGTTTTAAAGAGGCATTAAAAACTATAATTCTTTTATTATTCTTAGCTAATTTAAGATAATTGTTTCTTGCAATTTTGTAAAAATATAAAGTTTTTTTATCAAAAACATTATTAACTTCTCTATTTTTCATGCGCTGAATGGCTATTTTAGGACTAATATCTAAAAGTATTGTCAAGTTTGGTTCAAAATCATCAAATAATAAGCTATTTAGATATTTTAAGAAGTTATATAATCTTTCATCGTTTCCGCATTGATAAGCATAAGTTGAATCCTGAAACCTATCTGAAACTATTATTTTATTCTTTTTAAGGAGTGGTAAAATAAATTGCTTATAATGTTCTAAACGAGATGCTATCAGTAATAATATTTGAGATTCAATAGAGAATTTTATTTTATTATTATTTAATAATAATTTCCTAGATATGTTACCAAAATCAGTTCCACCAGGCTCTCTTGTAAAGTAAAAATTTTTAACTTTTTTTTTTTTTAAATAGTTTTTTAATTTTTTAATCTGTGTAGATTTTCCTGACCCATCTATGCCTTCAAATGTTATGAGTATTCCTTTATTTAATTTATTTTTACTCAGCATATCCCCCAAAAATAAGATAGCTGATTGCAGTAGAAATTTTTTTTATAAAACCAGCTTTATTAATTTCTTCTCTAGAATATAAGGGATACTCAATATTACCTTTTATTGTATTACTAATAACTATTTTTCCGTAAACTGTTTTTGTATTAATTGGTGCAATTATAGGGTTGTTAAATATAACTTTTGCATCAAATATTTTTTTATTTTCTTTTTTTATAGTAAATATTATATCTTCGTTACTATAAAGGTCAGTTACGGCTTTCTTCCCAATCCATACATCAACTTGTTGTATAATATCACTCATTTTATAAAGTCTTATGTTTGTATAATTTTTGAATGCCCATTCAAATAACTTTTTAGATTCTTCTTTTCTTTCTTTTTCACTTTCAAGACCGCTTATGATTAAAATTAATCTTCTATTATTTTTAATGGCTGTTGCTGCTAAGGAAAAGCCCGAGTCTTCTGTATAGCCAGTCTTGAGACCATCTGCAAAATTATATGAAAATAATAGAGGATTCCTATTATTTTGAGATATGTTATTATAAATAAAATTCTTTTCTTTAAAAAGATGAAAAAATTGAGGAAAATCTTTAATGACTTTT
>CAYTJO010000112.1:1387-5399 GCA_964438215.1 uncultured Rhodospirillaceae bacterium | reverse complement strand
GCTACTAGTCCTAAAATAGTATCCTTAAAAACCAACAATAGAATTGCTCCTAAAGCTCCTATTCCAGATAGCACACCCCAAGGAGAAGTATTTAATAAATAACAGATTGCAAGTACTATCGAAACTATGACTATTACTAATTTAATAAGTTGTAGATAAGTATTGATAGGATATCTAATGAAAAAATGGTTGCTTTTAAATGAGATACTTATTGCAGATAAAAATTTATTTAGTAAAACAGGAAGGTATATTATTACTATAAAGCCTGCTATCCTTTTTAATATTGTCAGAAATTGATTAATGTTCTCGTATTGATTTATGTCAGTGTTTTTTAAAGAGAAAAAGACTATTAACGGGGGTAGTATAAAACTAACAGAATAAAAGAACTTAACACTTATCAAATTAGAAAAAATCTTTTTGTTTTTCTTGTTTAATACATTTCTTACTTTAGGCAATACAACCTTAATAAAAACAAAAGGTGAAGATATAGAAAAAACCAGAATTAATAATAAACTTAAATAATTAATAAAAAATTTTGACACTTGCGATTCCTGTTAATTAATAAATATGGTGGGCGATACTGGGATTGAACCAGTGACCCCCACGATGTCAACGTGGTGCTCTCCCACTGAGCTAATCGCCCTTATATTTATCAATATATTACATTTTAAAACTAATAAAAATAAAAATTTAAAATACGCATTGAAAAATATGAGAATAGTAACTATTATCAAAATTATGAAAAATATTTATATAGCAACTATTTTTTTATGTGTGATTTTATTCCATAAAGTTGCATTTTCAGAAACTTTAAATCTTTATTCCGCTAGACAAGAAGTCTTAATGAGAGATTTAATCAAGTTTTTTGAAAAAGAAGAGAATATAAAAGTAAATTTAATTTCAGCTAAAGCTAATCAATTGATAGAAAAAATAGAAATGGAAGGTGAGTATACTAAAGCTGATATACTATTGACAGTTGATATAGCTAGACTATTAGAGGCAAAAAATAGAAATTTATTTATGAGTGTTAAAAATAAAATTTTAGATAATAATATTCCGGAACAATACAGGGATAAGGATAACAAATGGTTTGGTCTAAGTTTAAGGTCTAGATTATTAGTTTATAATAAAGATAGAGTTTATAAGGATGAACTAAAAGGGTACATGGGATTAATGGAAGATAAATGGAAGTCAAGAATTTTAGTTAGATCTTCTAATAATGTTTATAATCAATCCTTAGTTTCTGCAATGATAAGCAACTATGGAAGAGATGCTACGAAAAAATTCTTGATAAATTTTAAAAATAATTTTGCTAGAAATCCTTCTGGAGGAGATAGAGATCAAATTAGAGCTGTAGTAGCAGGCGAGGGTGATTTAGCATTAGTAAACAGCTATTATTACATTAAAATGAAAAAAAATGATCATGAGAATAAATTAAAAAACTTGAGAGTGCACTTTCCCTCAGATGATAAAATGAAAACTCATATAAATATTAGTGGAGCAGGAATTATCAAATTTTCAAAAAACTATGATAATGCTATTAAGTTTTTAGAGTTTTTGGTAAGCGATGAGGCACAAAAAATTTACGCAGAAATTAATTTTGAATATCCTGTAAGAAATAACATAAAGTTAAATAAATTTATGTCAAATTACTCTATTCCGGAGAAAGATAGCTTAAATCTTAACCAGATTGCTAGTTTTAATAAAGAAGCTTTGTTTATGATGGGAGAGTCTGGCTGGAAATAATGACTATTTAAAAAAACTTAACATAGCCAGATGTGATATTTTTTTCGCCACTTAGAATAACTCCATACATATAAACTCCCTCAAGAACGCGTTGCACATAATTTCTAGTTTCGCTTATTGGAATTAATTCAATCCAAGTTACTTGATCTATATTGTCCTTCCTAGGATCACCATATGTTTTTAGCCAACGCTTTACACGATTTGGTCCTGCATTATATGATGCTAGAGCTAATACATAAGAACCCTCAAATTTCTCTAACATTTGTTTAAAATAATACGATCCTAAGTTAATGTTATATGAGGGTTTTTAGATCAATTTCTTTCTTATGTATTTGTGGTGTATTTTTTTAGCTGTAATTCTAGCAGTTCTAGGTATAAGTTGCATAAGTCCTCTAGCTCCTGCACGACTTATTGCTTTTTTATCAAAGGCACTTTCTTGTCTAGATATTGCTAAAGCAACATTAAGGGGAATGTAACTATTATCTTTATAAATTTTTAAAAGCTTATTGTCAGGCAGAGGAAAATTTAGGCTTGGAAGATATATATTTTTATATACTGCTTTTCTTCCTGCATATATAGCCAAAGAAGTTTTATTAATTTGATTTAGAAGGTTTATCAACATTAATGTATTTTTAGTTGTTCCTAAGTCATGAATTATTTTTCTAGTAAAAGTTTTTAAAAGTTTTTTATGATTTGCTTGATTTAAGATTACCAGCGCTTGTATTAAAGGGTCCTCGATAAATTTAGCAATATCTTCTTTAGAAATATTTTCATTTATATCTGGAATAAAAAACTTTTGATTATTTTTTTTTATAGCTAGTTGTCCATAAAAGGTAGAGGGAAAAGCTGCAGCTCTTTCATACCAAATATTTGCTGATACATTATCTCCAGATATTTCTGCAGATTTCCCTGCCCAAAATGATGATCTTGCCTTTGAAATTGGAGTTTTTACATTTTCAAACATTTTAGTAAAACTTTCATATGCAGTTTTAGGGTCTTTTTCAAAAGTCAGAGCTAACCACCCTATTAACCAACTAGATTTATAGTAAAATATATCTGTATTTTTGTTATGTCTTTTTAAAATATTAATTGCAGTTTTATAATTTTTGTAACTTATTTGTTTTCTGGAGTGATAGTTAACTTCTACCCACCATTTTTTTGGATGAGTTATTAGGTTATTGTATTTTAATAGTAAATCTAAAGAACTTTTTTCTAGCCTAGCTCTTCTTCTCCATTTTATGCGTTCATAAACTAAACTTTCTTCTGATAAAAGATTTTTAGGAACTTTTTTAATAGCATTGTCAACATTTCCTCTTCTTCTTGCTAAATTGATTTTAGCCGATGATAGTAACTTAATATCACTATTAACCCTCTTTAATTGTCTTCTGGTGCTTCCCCAAGACTTATTCCAGATTAATCTTTCTATTCTTTTAGAATTTGAATCTTCTAATATTACCTTCTTATATCTAGAAAGAATATATTTCTCCTCAGAATATGAAAAGGTATGATTTATCCATGCTTGATTTAATAGCCAAAAACCTTCTTCTTTAAAATTATTTTTTATTAGCATTTCTGCTAATTTAATTTTTCCTATTCCCGACTTAGGTGGATTTTCTTGAAACCATAGCATTTCAATTTTGTGATTATTTATACTGATTTTAGCTTCTATTTTTTTTCTAATTTTATTTATATTCGGCCAAGCTTTATTTGCTATATAGAAATTTTTAAGAGTGTTAATATCAGATAAACCATCACTTGCAGCTAGCCATCTCCACTTAATCAAATTTTTTGCCAAATTATTTTTAATTTTTTTAGAAGTATTCAGAGATCTAGCCCATTTAGCTTTATCTCCTTCTTTTAATGAAAGTTTAAAAAGTTTTAAATCTTCATTGGAAAGGTGTAAATCATTAATTTTAATTTTATTATTTGAGAAAGTATTAAAACTTAAAAAAAATGAAATTATAATTACTAAAAATTTAAAATATGACATAATGGTATTTTTTTAAAATATAGGTTGAATGATGAATTATCAAGGATCTTATTGTGCACTCATTACTCCTTTTAAAGACGGAGCTGTTGATAAGAATAGTTTTAAGAATATTATAAAATGGCATCAGCAAAATGGTACTAAGGGGATTATCCCCTGCGGTACCACTGGAGAATCTCCTACACTTAGCCATGAGGAGCATAAACTAGTAGTTGAACTTGCCATGGAATATTCAGATAATAAGCTTAAAGTAATAGCAGGTACAGGATCTAATTCAAC
>CAYTJO010000112.1:0-1377 GCA_964438215.1 uncultured Rhodospirillaceae bacterium | reverse complement strand
GGAGCGGATAGTGCTTTAGTAGTAGTGCCTTATTATAATAAACCTAGCCAAGAGTGTTTAAAAGAGCATTATTTAAAGATTGCTGACTCTGTAGATTTGCCAATTATTATTTATAATATTCCTGGAAGAAGCGTTATTGACATGAGTGATGAAACAATGTTTCAACTTTCTTTACACAATAATATTATTGGAGTAAAGGATGCAACTAATGATTTAACCAGACCTTTAAAGTTAAAAAGAATTATTACTCACAAAAAGTTTTACCAATTATCTGGAGAAGATGGAACACAATTAGCTTATTTAGCTCAAGGAGGAGACGGCGTGATTTCAGTAACGGCTAATATTGCTCCAAAGCTAGTTTCTGGCATGCACGATGCATGGTTTAAAGGAAATTATCAAGAAGCTATCAAAATTAATAATAAATTAGCACATATTAATAATTTGCTTTTTATAGAAGCTAATCCATGTCCTGTGAAATTTGTAGCTAGTATGCTAGGAATGTGTAAATATGAAGTTCGATTACCATTAACTAAAATTAATAAAGAAAATGAAAATAAGCTTAAAGAGGAAGTTGAAATTTTATCATTAACTTTTACATAAGAAATGGATGTAATAGCAAAAAATAAAAAAGATTATAATGAATATTTTGTCAATGAAACTATAGAAGCAGGTATAGTGCTAACTGGAGATGAGGTTAAAGCCTTGAGGGTTGGAAAAGTTAGTATTAATGAAGCGTTTGCTGAAACAGATAATGGAGAACTGTGGTTAATCAATGCAGATATATCATCTTATAAAAATTCTTCAAATATTTTAGCAAGTGATGCTAAAAGAAAAAGAAAGCTATTGGTTAAAAAAAAGGACATAAATACATTGCAAGGAAAAGTTGAGAGAGAGGGATTTACTATAATACCTATAAAACTGTATTTTAATAAAAAAGGTTTCGCAAAAATAGAGATAGCAGTTGCAAAAGGAAAAAAACTATATGATAAAAGAGAAGATAAAAAACGAAAAGACTGGAATCTTCAAAAACAAAGACTATTAAGAAATTTTAAATAGTAATGAGAAAGGAAAAAAAGTATGCTTAAGATTATTTTAATTTTACAACTATTTCTTTTAAGTAATATGAGTTTGTCTAATACCTTATATGAGTTTTCCTTTACTAGCATAGATGGAAAAAACTTAGAATTAAAATCATTTAAAGATAAAGTTTTATTAATAGTCAATACAGCATCAATGTGTGGTTTTACAAAGCAATATGATGCATTAGAGAAAGTTTATCAGAATTATAAGGGTAAAGGGTTAGTGATCATTGGAGTTCCATCTAACAGCTTTAAGCAGGAATATAATAGTGAAGAAAGAATAAAGGATTTTTGTGAA
>CAYTJO010000111.1:2001-5408 GCA_964438215.1 uncultured Rhodospirillaceae bacterium | reverse complement strand
GGACGGATGGAGGCAAACTACTCCAGCTAAAAGAGCTAGTATCATGTTTAATTATAAAAAACTGCTAGAAGATAACTCTAGCATTATTGCCGAATTAGTTTCTAAAGAACATGGCAAAACTATTGAGGATGCCAAGGGGTCTTTGCAAAGAGGTTTAGAAGTAGTTGAATATGCATGTAGTATTCCCAATTTACTAAAAGGCGAATTTTCTAGCCAAGTTGGAACGGGCATAGATACTTTTTCAATGAAACAACCCTTAGGAATATGTGTTGGAATAACTCCTTTTAATTTTCCTGTTATGATCCCTTTATGGATGTTTCCTTTGGCTACAGCTTGTGGCAATGCATTTATATTGAAACCATCAGAAAGAGATCCATCAAGTTCTTTAAAACTAGTTGAATTATTTGAGGAGGCAGGTGCTCCAAAAGGACTTGTAAATGTTATAAATGGAGACAAAGAAGTAGTAGATGCTTTAATTGAAAACCATAATATTTCGTCTATTAGTTTTGTGGGATCAAGTAAAGTAGCTTCTTATATTTATCAAAAATCTGCTTCTTTTAATAAAAGAGTACAAGCTTTAGGTAGTGCCAAGAATCATATGGTAGTAATGCCTGATGCAGATATAGAACAAGCATCTGATGCTTTAATTGGCGCAGCATATGGATCAGCTGGAGAGAGATGTATGGCTATATCAGTAGCTGTAGCCGTTGGTAATGTTGCAGACAAATTAATTGAAAGTATAACACCTAAAATTAATAAAATTAAAGTAGGTCCATACAATGATAAGCAAACTGAAATGGGTCCAGTTGTAAGCAAAGAAGCCTTAGAAAGAATTCAGTCTTTAATTGCAAGTGGTGTAGAAGAAGGAGCAAATTTACTAATAGATGGAAGAGATGTTAAATTGCAAGGGTATGAAAATGGATATTTTATAGGGCCATGCTTGTTTGATAAAGTTAAACCTAATATGAGTATTTATAAGGAAGAAATTTTTGGGCCAGTCTTGAGCATAGTGAGAGCTGATAATTACAATCAAGCTCTTCAAATGGTAAAAGATAATCCTTATGGCAACGGATGTTCAATATTTACTAGGGACGGCGATACTGCCAGAGATTTTTCTAATGAGGTAAATATAGGAATGGTTGGAGTGAATATTCCAATTCCTGTTCCGGTAGCTTATTACTGCTTTGGTGGATGGAAAAATTCAATATTCGGAGGACATAATGCTTATGGTATGGAAGCAGTTAGATTCTACACGAAAGTGAAGACAGTTACTTCCAAATGGCCTCAGGGTATTAGGCAAGGGGCTGAATTTAAAATGCCAACGCTTGGGTAAATTGATGAGAACAAAAGAATTTTTAAATTACTATAACTTAGCTATTAAAAAAAAAAAATAGAATCTCATTATTTTCAACTTCAACTAGTTAATAGATTAAATGAAGTTTTTGATAAAGTTTTTTGCCACAGGAATTTTTTTTCTAAATTTAAGAAAAGCCAAACAAATAGCACTTACGTGCATGGGTTCCCTGGGGGCGGAAAAACATATATAGCAAATATATTTCTAAAATTCCTTAAAAAAAAGAAGCTAGATAACTTTGTTTTGAGAGTTCATTTTCAGGAATTTATGTCTATGGTTCATACCCAAGTAAATAAACTTAGAAAAACAAAAACTAATAATCCTTTGGATATAATAGGCAATGAATTATCAAAAAAATATAAGTTAATTTGCTTTGATGAATTAGAAATAATAGATATTGCAGATGCTATGATAGTATCAAAGTTATTTAGGGCTTTATTAAAAAAAAAAATATCATTTATAATTACTTCAAATTTCAAACCTAATGAACTATATAAATTTGGATTGCAGAGGGAACAATTTATACCCTTTATTAAAATTATTGAAAAAAAAATGTTAATAATCAATTTAATAAATAATTACGACTTAAGGAGGGTGAACAGAAATAAAAATAAAAACCAATATTTCTTACATCCCTTAAACTCGTATTCTAAAGGTGCTTATTTAAAAACTCTTAATTCTATAAAAAAAAATTATTCATTTAAAACTACAAAACTTAAATCATTAGGAAGAGATTTGGTTTTTGATCAAACTATTGATAATGTTCTATTAACGGATTTTAAATTTCTTTGTTCATATAAGTTTTCTCCCAACGATTATATTACTATTTCCAATTTTTTTCATTGGTTTTTTATAGATAATACTCCTGCGTTAAATAGAAATATGCTTAATGAAGCTAGAAGATTTATTATATTAATTGATATACTTTATGAGAAAAAAAGAAGGTTGGTAATAAGAGCTGAAAATAAATTAGAAAATATTTTTATTTTAGAAAAAAATAAAGATCTTCCATTTCTCAGAACAATCTCTAGAATTACAGAGATGACTTCAAAGCAGTGGGTTATAACTTGAGAAAGGATATAGCAAAGTGGCTAGAAAAAAAATTAGTTTAATTGGAGCAGGAAATATTGGAGGTACTTTAGCCCATCTTATAGGAATTAAAGAACTGGCTGATGTTGTTTTAGTAGATATTGCGAAAGGAATACCTCAGGGTAAAAGTTTAGATATAGCAGAATCTTCGCCAGTAGATGGATATGATGTCAATTTAAGTGGTTCAAATAGTTTTTCTCAAATTAAAAACTCTGATGTCATTATAGTTACTGCTGGTTCCCCAAGAAGACCAGGCATGTCCAGAGATGATCTAATTGAAATTAATCTTAAAGTTATGAAAAGTGTAGGCGAAGCCATAAAGAAATATAGTCCGAAATCTTTTGTTATTTGTATTACTAACCCTTTAGATGCAATGGTTTGGGCCTTAAGAGAATTCTCTGGACTACCGCATAAAATGGTGGTGGGCATGGCGGGAGTACTTGATAGTTCAAGGTTCAGATATTTTATATCGGATCATATGAAAGTATCAGTGCAGGATGTGTCAGCTTTTGTAATGGGAGGTCATGGAGACACTATGGTGCCTCTTGTGAGGTTCTCCAGTGTAGGAGGAATACCAATTCCTGTTTTAGTTAAAATGAAACTGATTGATAATAAAAGCATTGATAAGATAGTACAGAGAACTAGGTCAGGAGGAGGCGAAATTGTAAGTTTATTGAAGACTGGTTCAGCTTTTTATGCACCTGCTTCATCGGCTTTAGCAATGGCCGAATCGTTTATTAAGGATAAAAGGAGAATACTTCCTTGTGCTGCTTATTTAAATGGTGAATATGGTGTAAAAAGTCTTTATGTAGGAGTTCCTGTTATAATAGGAAAACTAGGAGTAGAAAAAGTGATAGAGGTAAAGCTTAATTCTGATGAGAAAAAAATGTTTGTCAAATCAGTAAAATCGGTTAAGAATTTAATAAACATAGTTAAAAATATTAAAAAAAATCTCTAATTATGA
>CAYTJO010000111.1:0-1991 GCA_964438215.1 uncultured Rhodospirillaceae bacterium | reverse complement strand
AGAATAGGTTCTCAAAAATGGATTATAAAAGCACAAATACATGCAGGAGGAAGAGGTAAGGGAGGTGGAATAAAACTAGCAAACTCCTTATCGGAAGTCAAAGACCTAGCATCATCAATATTGGGAATGAATTTAGTTACTCCGCAAACAGGAGCAAAAGGAAAAAAAGTACTAAAAGTTTATGTTGAACAAGCATGTGAAATTAAAAAAGAGTTTTACTTAGGAATAGTTCTTGATAGATCAAAAGGAAAGTTTGTAATAATGGCCTCTACAGAAGGAGGTATGGATATTGAAAAGGTAGCTGAAGAGACGCCAGAGAAAATATTTAAGGTTATTCTAGATCCATCTGACGGTATAAAAGAATTTCAAATAAGGCAATTAGCATTTAACTTGTTAATTCCTAAAACAGCTTTTAAGAGTTTTAATAAACAAGTTAGTCTTCTTTCCAAAATGGCTTCTGATAAAGATTTTACTTTGGTTGAAATTAATCCTTTAATCTTAACTAATGATAATAAAGTTATTGCTTTGGATGCTAAAGTAAATATTGATGATAACGCATTATTTAGAAACCAAGATTTAAAAGAATTATTAGACGAGAGTGAAGTAGATCCTAGAGAGCTGGAAGCTGAAAAATATGATCTTAGTTACGTAAAACTTGATGGTAAGATTGGCTGTATGGTTAACGGAGCTGGTCTTGCTATGGCCACAATGGACATTATAAAGCTTAAGGGCTCTTCTCCAGCTAACTTCCTTGATGTAGGAGGAGGAGCTTCTAAAGATAAGGTAAAAGGGGCATTTAAAATAATAATTTCTGATAGAGATGTTGAAGCAATATTAGTAAATATTTTTGGGGGTATAATGAGGTGTGACATTATTGCTGAGGGAATAGTTGAAGCAATTAAAGAGATTAATTTAGATAAACCTCTAGTAGTTAGGCTAGAAGGCACTAATGTAGAAGAAGGAAAAAAAATTTTACAAGAATCAGGCTTAGATATTATTGCTGCCTCAGATTTAGAAGAGGCTGCTGAAAAAATAGTTAGCGTAGTAGAAGGTAAGTAAAAATGTCGATATTGATAAATAAATCTACTAAAGTTATTTGCCAAGGTTTTACAGGCTCTCAAGGTACTTTTCATTCTGAACAGGCCATTAGCTATGGAACTAATTTAGTGGGGGGTGTTACTCCAAATAGAGGAGGTGAAAACCACCTAGGTTTGCCAGTTTTTAACACTGTACATGAAGCTAAAAAAAAGACCGAGGCTAACGCAACTGTAATTTACGTCCCACCTCCATTTGCAGCGGATGCTATTTTAGAAGCCATAGATGCTGAAATTGAAATTATAGTATGCATAACTGAGGGAATACCTCAACATGATATGACAAAAGTTTATAATAAGCTGCTACAGTCAAAAAGTAGATTAGTGGGACCAAATTGTCCGGGTGTTATTACTCCAGAGGAATGTAAAATTGGAATTATGCCTGGACACATTCATTCAAAAGGTAATGTTGGCATTGTATCAAAATCAGGAACTTTAACTTATGAAGCAGTTTATCAAACTTCAACGATAGGTTTGGGGCAGTCTTCTTGTATTGGAATAGGAGGAGACCCAATACCTGGTACTAACTTTATAGATATTATTGATCTTTTTTTAAGAGATGAAGCTACTCATTCAATCATAATGATTGGTGAAATTGGAGGAAATGCTGAGGATGAAGCAGCAGAATTTATAAAAAATTCTAAAATAAAAAAGCCAATGGTAGCATTTATAGCCGGTCTAACCGCTCCAAAAGGAAAAAGAATGGGACATGCTGGTGCTATAATAGCAGGTGGTAAAGGAACAGCAGAAGACAAAATAGAGGCGTTAAAATCTGCTGATGTAAAAGTTTCTATGTCACCAGCTTTAATGGGAAAAACGCTATACGATTTAATCAAATGAGGAGATAGTGAGTCAGATATCTAATTTAGATTTAATAAAAAATTATTATGAAATATT
>CAYTJO010000110.1:0-5422 GCA_964438215.1 uncultured Rhodospirillaceae bacterium | reverse complement strand
TACTGAAATTCATACAGAGTTTGAATGCTTATCAGAAACAAGGGTAAGTGGATTATTCCAAAATCAAAGAAAGTTTTTGAAGGATAGTGAGTTCTTTCCATATAAAACTATAATGAGTTTTAGCAATAATTATGAAGCATTGAAAGAAAAGGATAATACCTTTAAAAAAAATACTGAGACAAAATATAAATTTCAATGTAGAAGAAATAAAAATAAATCTTTACTTACTTGCAAGCCTATTGGTGAAGTGAAGACTTATCAAATAAGATTTTCCTTAGATACTCTTAGATATAGAAAAAGTTTAATTACAGATTTTTGGATAGTAGGAAAAGGTAACGAAGTTGATTATGTACATATATCACATGGCTATTGCTATAGAATTAACAATTAACTTCTTTTATTATTAAAATTTTTCTTACTATTTGATTACAAAGTGTTATACTTTTAGCTTATTTAATTTTTTATTACTTAAAAACGGGAGGAGTTATGAAAAAGATAAATTTGAACAGGCGTTCTTTTCTTAAAAACTCAGGAAAGGCCACAGGGTTTGTAGCATTAACAGGTGGAATAGTTCAGCTTAATGCTTTCAATGCTTGGGCTGCAAAGAAAAGTTCTCTTGATAGTCATGTTGCTAAAACGATGCTCCTGGTTAGCAAAGATCTGTTTCCAGGAAAAAAATTTTCTGATGAATTATACATGATATCAGTTGATTCTCTTGATGGGAAAGCTGCTACTGACGAATCTATTAAGAAGTCTTTTGTTGATGGTGTGGCTGAGATTGATAAAGCTGCAGGTGGAAAATATATGAAAGCTTCTTATAAAAAAAGAGTAGCGATTTTAAAAAAGATACAAGGAAATGGATTTTTCAATACGTTAAGATGGGAAATGGTTAGTGTCTTTTACAATAATAAGAAAGTTTGGGATGTTGTGGGATATCAAGGTGCTGCCTACGAGCAAGGCGGTTATTATTTGAGAGGTTTCCAGGATGCTAATTGGCCCCAACCACCTAAATCTGCTAGCCCAAAGGGCTGGTGGGAATAATCAAGGGAGTAATAAAATATCATGGTAAAAAAATTTGATTTAAATGATGATTCTGTTGCAGTAGTAATTGGCTCTGGAGCAGGAGGGGGAACACTTTCTAACGAGTTGTCTCAAAAAGGGGTTAAGGTAGTTTGCTTAGAAGCAGGTAAAAGGTATACTACTGACGACTTTATTAATGATGAGTGGAGTGCTTTTTTACAAACTGCTTGGTTAGACAATAGATCAACTTCAGGAAACTGGTCTATAGCTACCAACTGGCCTAATCTACCTTCATGGATTGTAAAAAGCGTAGGAGGCTCTACATTGCATTGGGCGGGTGCTTCTTTAAGATTTCAAGAGCATGAGTTTAAAGTAAGAACAGAATATGGTGATATTGCAGGAGCTAATCTTTTAGATTGGCCTATAAGTTTGAAAGAAATGGAACCATATTATGATAAAGCAGAATATAAAATTGGTGTAACTAGAACTCATGGCATACCTGGATTGCCTGGTAACAATAATTTTAAAGTATTCTACGACGGTGCAAAAAAGCTTGGTTATAAAGATGTTCATACAGGAAGAATGGGAATTAACAGTGTGCCAAGGGATGGAAGAAATGCTTGTTTGCAATTAGGATTTTGTTTTCAAGGATGTAAATCTGGAGCTAAATGGTCAGCTGGTTATTCTGAAATTCCAAAAGCAGAAAAAACTGGAAATTTTGAACTAAGAACAGAAGCTCATGTTGTACAGATTACTCACAATAAAAGCGGGAAAATTGACGGTGTTGTTTATGTAGACAAGGATGGAAATCAGCAGAAGCAAAAAGCAAGGATAGTCGCTGTTGCAGGTAACTCAATCGAGACTCCAAGATTGCTTCTAATGTCTAACTCATCGAAGTATCCAGATGGGTTGTCAAATTCATCAGGACAAGTAGGAAAAAACTATATGAGACATCTTACAGGTTCAGTCTACGCATTAATGGACAAACCAGTTAATTTTCACAGAGGAACTACCATGGCAGGTATTGTTACAGATGAGTCCATTAATGATCCAAGAAGGGGATTTGTAGGAGGTTATGAATTAGAAACATTAGCCTTAGGATTACCTTTTATGGCTGGTTTTTTAATTCCAGGAGTAACCGGTTGGGGTGAAAAAGTCTCTAATGCCCTAGAAAACTATGACCACCTAGCTGGAATGTGGATTGTAGGTGAAGATATGCCACAAGAAAAGAATGCTGTATCTTTAAATACTGATGTTAAGGATCAAAATGGAATGCCTATTCCTAATGTTCATTTTGATGATCATGACAATGACATTAAAATGAGAAAACATGCATTTGGAAAGGGTACAGATGTTTACAATGCAGCAGGAGCAGTTGATATTTTTGAAACTCCTCCTTATCCATCAACTCATAATTTAGGTACATGTAGAATGAGTGAGAAGCCTAGAGATGGCGTTTGTGATAAAAATGGAAATTCTCATGACATTGCGAACTTATTTATTTCTGATGGTAGTCAGTTTACAACTGGTGCAGCAGAAAATCCAACCTTAACAATAGTTTCTTTAGCAATAAGACAAGCAGAACATATTGCAAAAGAAATGTCTAAAGGGACTATTTAAACTATAAGTATAAATGAGAAAAGACTCTTCTATTAAAAATAGAAGAGTCTTTTTTTTATATATTACCCTTTTTTAACTGACTAATTACGTTTTCACTAAAACGCATTGATAAAGCAGTTATAGTTAGAGTTGGATTGGCAGCAGCACCTGTGGTCATGACAGATCCATCTGCAATATACAAATTCTTTATATCATGTGATCTTCCCCATTTATTTACTACTCCATCTTTAGGTTTTGCACTCATTCTACATGTACCTAAATTATGAGTTGATGGGTAAGGAGGGGTTCTCCAAGTCTGAACAGCTCCAACGGCTTTATATAACTCCTCAGCTTTTTCATAAGCATAAGTTCTCATTGCAATATCATTAGGATGCTCATCAAAATGAACATTAGGAACAGGATTTCCATACTGATCTTTAACATCAGTATTTAATGTGATTCTATTTTTTGATTGAGGCATATCTTCACCTACAATCCACATTCCAGCAACATTTTCATATCCGTCCATCATGTTAGTAAATTCTCTTCCCCATGCACCAGGTTCTAAAAAACTACCTAAAAATGCTGGCCCCAATGCAAGAGTTTCCATATAATATCCACCAACAAAACCTCTTTTTGGATTATGTTTCACTTCGTCAGCACAGAAACCTGCCATGGTTTCTCCTCTATACATTCTTACAGGCTTTTCAAATCTAGCATACATTGACTCAGTTAAATGTCGCATATAGTTTCTACCAACTTCTCCATAACTATTTGCTATTCCATCAGGATACATTGATCTTTCTCTCATTAAGAGTAACCTTGGTGATTCTATTGAGTTTCCAGATAAAATAACTGCTTTCGCTTCTTGGCGCTGTTCATTTCCATCTATATCTATATAAATAACACCGTCTACTAAGCCATCTTCGTTATGCGTAATTCTAGTAACGTGAGCTTCAGTTCTCAGGTCAAGAAGGTTAGTCTCTAAAGCTCTAGGTATTTCTCTTTTAGCAGTGCTCCACTTAGAACCATTTTTATCTCCTTGAAAATTAAAACCGTCTTGAATTGAGCCAGGTCTGCCATCATAGGGTTCAGCATTTGTACCATAAGGACCAGTCGCGTAGAATTTATAACCTACCCTTTTTGCTCCTTCAGCAAAAACTTTATAATTGTTATTTGCTGGAAGTGCAGGTCTTCCTCCTCTGTGAGTTGATCCTATTGCATTTTCTGCTTTAGTATAATAAGGTTCCATATCTTTTAGTGATATAGGCCAATCTAAAAGGCTAGCCCCTTTTACATTTCCATAAGTTGATTTTGTTTTAAATTCATAATCCATAAATCTGGGGGTAGCTCCAGCCCAATGAGTAGTCGTTCCTCCAACTGCTTTACAAAGCCAAGTTGGAAGACCAGAAAAGTCTTTCGCTACTCTCCAATTTCCACTAGTGGTTCTGGCATCTAGCCATGCCATCTGCAGAAAAGCTCCCCATTCGTCGTTAACATAATCTTCTTTCTTATGATAAGGGCCTGCTTCCAGGCAAACGCATGGTATTCCAGCTTTTGTAAGTTGATAAGCCATGGTCCCTCCGCCTGCTCCTGAGCCAATAATTACTACAGCTTTTTCTTTTTGATTTATTTTTTTCATTTATTTCTCCCTAATTACTTTTGATCATTTCTTCTATAGCAGCTAATCTATTAGGATCCGCCTTCAAGAATACTGCTAAGTCAGGGTGTTCTTCTATTCTTGGTTCTGGAAGCCAATCTAAATCATTGTAACCTCGATTTATGTAACCTCCTTTATCAAAACTAGGTCCCTCATAACCTAGTAATCCCCAAACTTCTTGATCATTGTATAACGTTACTACAGTGGTACCTCTAACATGTTGAAAGAAATCAGTGCTTTCAATTTTTTTCAAATATTTAGTAGATTTTTCTATGTCCATATTGCCGTAGTTTTCTTTTTTTAGATTTTCAATGCCATCAGATAGCATAGCTTTTTTAGCATCCCCAGCATTACCTTTTGTAATTACATCATTTGCTGTTCTTTCGTAAGGACCTTCAGGAAATCTATCATGTGGATAAATATCCCTGCACATTTTCATTAAAAGCTTCTTATCTTTTGGATTGTCTCCAATTTTAACTTCAGCTTTAGATGGATCTATATCCCATAATGCAATAAATACACTTGCTGCAATTGAACCCGAAATAAAACTTCTTCTAGAAATACTCATAAACTCCTCCTTTATGAAAATAGTTACCATTCCTATTAGGAATGATTCTCATTCTCATAATATAATGTATTTTTTAAAAATAAATATTTATTTTCAATTAACTTAAAAATAATTTATATTTTTGTAGTATAATTAAATTATTTAACTATTAGGATTACTAAATATGAGTAGACACCATGAAATACAAGAAGGACTCTGTGAAAACGTAGACGTCGATACACAATCTTTTGTTTTTAATCAAACAATGTTAAGAATAAAAGATCCTACAGTCTCTTTAGATTTTTATACTAGAATTATTGGTATGAAACTATACAGAAAGTTAGATTTTCCCGAAATGAAATTTACTCTTTATTTTCTGGCAATGCCTAACGATGTAGATGACAAAAATGTTCCTGATGATGATAATGCACGAACAACTTGGACATTTAGTCAAAAAGCAATGCTAGAACTTACTCATAATTGGGGAACAGAAAATGATGATAGCTTTAATTACCATGATGGCAACAAAGAACCTCAAGGTTTTGGACATATAGGATTTTCTGTGCCAGATGTATATAAGGCTTCGGAAAGATTTG
>CAYTJO010000109.1:0-5465 GCA_964438215.1 uncultured Rhodospirillaceae bacterium | reverse complement strand
CTTAAAGTCTTATAAGAAAGATTTAAGTATTAAAATACCACCTCAAATCAACTATAAGGATATAGGAGGCTTATCAAAAGAATGTTGTCTTGCCTTAGAAAAAGCTAAACCAACTAATTTAGCTTCTGCTTCAAGAATTCCAGGAATTACTCCTGCAGCTTTAACATCAGTATTATTGCATACCAAAAAGGTGAGATTAAAAAGTGCTTAAAACATCAGATGGTTTTTGTAAAATAAGCAAAAAACAAAAGAATTTATTACAAAAATATGTTTCATTGATAAAAAAACATCAAGATAATGTTAACTTAATTGGAAGAAGCACGGTTGCTAACATTTGGGTTAGGCATATTATTGATTCTATGCAAATATTTCAATATTTACCTAAAGAAAATAAAGATAAATTATTATTGGATGTTGGAACAGGAGCAGGGCTGCCAGGAATAGTATTAGCTATAATGGGAAGAAAGGATGTTTTACTTTGTGAAAAAAGCAGAAAAAAAACTTTATTTTTAAAGGAGGTTCTAAAAGAATGTTCTATTAATATTAAAGTTTATAATTGCAGAATAGAAAATATATTTAATAATAATATTTCAATAATAGTATCAAGAGCATATGCTTCAATTAAAAATCTTATTTTTAGTATTTATCATCTTATTTCATTAGAAACGATTTTAGTAATTCATAAAGGAAAAAAACATATGAATGAAATTAATGAGGCACAGAAAGAGTTTATTTTCACTTTTCAAAAATTTAAAAGCGTTACAAGCGTTGAAGGGGTAATTTTGAAAATAGAAAATATTAAGAAAAAGTAATATGCAAAGTAAAATAAAAGTAATGTCTATAGTTAACCAGAAAGGTGGTGTAGGAAAAACTACAACCGCAATAAATTTAGGGACTGCTTTAGCTGCAATAGATAAAAATATATTATTAATTGATCTTGACCCTCAAGGGAACCTCTCAACTGGGATAGGAATTACAGAAAAACAAAGGAATATAAGTGTTTATGATTTAATTACCAAGGAGACATCTATAGATAAAACTATACTTGATACCAAAATTCCTAACCTAAAAATTATACCATCTCATTTAAATTTATCTGGAATTGAGTTTGAGTTAGCTTCTGATGATGAAAGAGCAAACAAATTAAATAGTAAAATCAATAACTTAGAAAGATATTTTGATTTTGTTCTAATAGATTGCCCTCCTTCACTAGGAATTTTAACTGTTAATTCTTTAGTGGCATCAAATTCAGTTTTAGTTCCTTTGCAGTGTGAGTTTTATGCATTAGAAGGACTTGCTCAACTTTTAAGAACTTTAGAAAAGGTAAAAGAAAACTTGAATCCTAATTTATTTTTAGAAGGAGTTATATTAACCATGTTTGACAGTAGAAATAGACTAAGCGAAGATGTGGTCAATGACGCAAGAGAGCATTTAGGAGAAAAAGTTTTTAAGACCATTATACCTAGAAATGTTAGACTTTCAGAAGCTCCTAGTCATGCTTTGCCCGCAATAATTTATGATCAAAAATGTTTAGGATCTGTCGCATACATAGATTTAGCAAAAGAATTAATTAATAGATTAGAAATTTAATTCAAAGGAGGACGCTATTACTAAAAAAAGATTAAAAACAGGATTAAACATATTATTAGGTGATAACAAGAAGCCAGAAGTTAAAAGTATTAGTAGTCCTCAAAAAAGTGCCATTAATTTAAATTTAATTGAATTAAATCCAAACCAGCCTAGAAAGACTTTTAATCAAGAAAAGTTATTAGAATTATCCCAATCCATAAAAAATCTTGGTCAATTAGTTCCGATACTAGTTAGAAAAAATCCTAAAAAGAAAAATAAGTTTCTTTTAATAGCAGGCGAAAGAAGGTGGCGAGCATCAAAAATGGCAGGCTTGCAGACTATAGATGTAATTATAAATAACAAAAATGAACAATTCTCAAGCCTAGCTTCAATAATTGAAAACGTCCAGAGAGAAGACTTAAACTCTTTGGAAGAAGCAGATGCTTATAATAGTCTTATGAATGAGCACAACCTTACCCATGAAGAAATTTCTAAATTTACAGGAAAATCTAGAAGTTATATATCTAATTCTATAAGAATAGTAAGTTTGCCAGATGATGTAAAAAAATTGCTAGCATCAAAAATAATAAGTTTTGGTCACGCTAGAGCTTTGCTAGCTTCAAAAAACATTAGTTCCTTGGCTAAAATAGTAGTACAAAAAGAACTAAACGTGAGACAAACAGAAAATTTAGTTAAACATGAACAAACTAATAAAATTAAGCATGAACAAAGAAATAAAAATGCTACAGCAAAAGATCCTAATATATCTGACTACGAGAAATATTTATCTTTAAAATTAGGTTATGAAGTTCAAATTAAAGATAAAAAAGGAAAAGGACAAATATCTGTTAAATACCAAAACTTAGATCAACTAGAAGAAATCATATCAATATTTAACGAAAAAAAGTAAACTATACTAAAGAGTAATAAAGAAGAAATTTTTTAATTAGTGTATTAGCTAAATTATATTGCTCCTTAGACTTTTTTTCTAGTTCATGGATATTATAAATAATTTTTTTAATTTTATCTTTAGAAAGAAGGTTTATCTGTTTTTTTATCAGGTTGTGGCGAGAAAAGTGAATTGATTGTGGAAGGTTAACTTCATCTCTTTCTTTAACATTTAATAAAAAATAAAAATGCTTTAACAGTGACCTAATAACAATAATATTATTATGCCCTGCTTCCATAATCTTTTCATAAAAGTATGGAGCCTTATTTGAATTAAATAAGTGATCACAAATTTTATTTAAATTAATCAATGAGCTATCTCCTACTGCATGCAAAACATCATTGTAGGCAACATGCTCTCCATTACCATAGATAGAAAGTTTTTTAATTTCTTGAAATGTTAATAATTTGTCACTTCCTAGTCTATTAGATAAATAAATAATACTATCATTGTCAATTTTAAGGTTAAATTTTTTTGAGTAATCTTTAATTGTTTCTTTTATGGAATGCTCAGTATCATGATAACAAGGAATACATGCAAGCATCTTTGATTTTATGAAGTCTTTTACCAAAGTATCACTCTTATTAAGGTTTCCTGCTTCTATTAATATATAATTAGCTTCATTAGAAGATATAGATGAAAAAAATTTCTCTTCTAACTTTAAAGAATAAATAAAGTCTAAATCTATACTTATTATAGATTTTTTTGAAAATATATTTTTTTGATATATTAAATCTATCAAATTATTTTTTTCTAGATCTTCTTGAGAAACTTTTATAATACTCAGGCTGTGCTCTAATTTTAACTTTTCAATTACTTGAGTAGCCTTTTCTTTTACTTTACCTTTATCTGGGCCATAAATTAGAAAGCCAGTATATATTTTAAGACCTTCAATGAATTCTTTAAAATCATTATTTTTAACTATCATTATCTTTTTCTGAAAAATATAACATTAATCTATCGAGAATACTTTTAGAAAGACTTTCTGATGATATTTCTAATACTCTATTTCTAGATGCTAAAGTAGATAAAACTTGATTAGGAGAAAAGTCAAAAAGGCCAACACTTTTTTCTTCAAAAGAAAAAATCACCCTGTCATATGTTTTTTCTCTTTTGTATAATAAAACATTAGAAATAGTAATTATTTCATATCCTGATGTTTTTCTATCTGTATCAGTGACTAAAGAGTTATTTTCAGTCTTTGTTTCTATTTTGATTATGTAGTTAATTTTATTATTTATTGGCGGCAGTTTTCTTAATAAATTTTTTTTAATAGATAATGACATTCTTTTCTTATCAGTAGCTATAGCAATGTTTTTTAAATTATATGATAAAATCTCTTTTTTTTCATAAAGTGGTGTAAATCCTGAACAACTATAAAGAAATATAAAAATAAATATTAATGAAAACAGTTTCATTAAATTACTAAGCTAAAAATTTTATTAGGTACAACAATTATTTTTTTAATCTTTTTATCTCCAATAATCAACTTAATAGCTTCCTTTTTTATAAGCCATTCCTTAGTCTGTTCAATGCTAAGGTCTTTAGGAATATTAAATACTAATTTTTTTTTACCATTAACTTGTATTACAATATTTACATCGGTGTTTTTAATATAATCTAAATTAGCTTTTGGCCAATTCTGCTCACTTACTAAAGTATTTTTATATCCCAACTTTTTCCATAACTCTTCTGCTATATGAGGAACCATAGGAGTTATTAGTATAATCCATTTAGTTAAAGTAAATTTAAGAGCAATTAATCCCTCACTACTTGTTTGAGCTACATTATAGGACAAAAATATATTAGAAAACTCTCTTATTTGTGCAACTGCTACATTATATTGAAACTTATCTAAGCTTCTCGTAATCTTGTCTATGTAGAAATGAGTTTTTTCTCTTAAGTTTTTATTTTCTTCCTTCTCATACTTATAATCTTCATGGAAAATAATATCATTTAGGTGTAAATTATTAAAAAAACGCCAGATTTTAACAAGATACTTATTTGAGCCATCGATCCCGCTGCTGGTCCATTCTAGTTTTCTCTCTGGAGGACTATCAGATAACATAAAAAATCTTGCAGTATCTGCACCATATCTTTTTATAATAATTACAGGATCAACTATATTTTTCTTGGACTTAGACATTTTTTCAGATCTAAGTTCCATTACTTTTTTCCCAGTTACTTTATGAAAAAATTCAGCTTTTTCTTTAATCACATCTTCAGGGTATACCCAATTTTTCTCAGAGTCTTGATAGGTTTTATGGCAAACCATTCCTTGGCAAAAAAGTCCTTTAAAGGGTTCTTTGAACTTTATGTCTCCTAGAGATGAAAGCGCTTTTATGAAAAAACGAGAGTACAAAAGGTGTAATACAGCATGCTCTATTCCTCCTACATATTGATGTACTGGGCACCATTCTTCAACCGAACTTTTATTAATAGGTTCTTTATAAGAAGGATCAACAAATCTTAAAAAATACCACGATGAATCAAAAAAAGTATCCAATGTGTCTGTTTCTCTAATAGCTTTTAATCCTGTTTTTTTACAAGTTGTAAACTTCCAAGTTGGATGATTATCAAGCGGGTTTCCCTCCTTTTTTGTAAAGTCTACGTCATCTGGTAATAATATTGGTAAATCTTTTTCCTCAACAGGAAGAACTTTACCATCTTCTCTGTAAATAATAGGTATAGGGCAACCCCAGTATCTTTGTCTTGAGGCACACCAATCTCTTAGTCTAAATTTTGTTCTTTTTTCACCTAAACTTATTTCTTCTAATTTTTTAATGATCTTTGTTTTTGCGTCATTTGAGTCTATGTTATTTAAAAATTCTGAGTTAATTATTTTTCCAGTTCCAGTATAAGGCAACTCGTCAACTTCTTCATCATAAGGATTTACAACTCTAAGAATTGGCATGTTATATTTTTTAGCAAACATATAATCTCTTAC
>CAYTJO010000108.1:1829-5515 GCA_964438215.1 uncultured Rhodospirillaceae bacterium | reverse complement strand
TAATACAGTTTAAGGAGCAAAAGTTAATAAAGCATTAAAGCATAATGAAGCAGTAAAAAATCATGAAAATTCAAATGAAATTGGAATTTTATATGAATTAGCTTACGGTTACTCTTTATTAGATGAGGATATATATTTGGCTGAAGCAAAAATTTTGATTGAAAATTTACTAGACAGACCAGCTTTATCAGATATGGATAGAATTTATATAAAAAAAGGATCAATACTACTTGAAGTATTACCTTAATTAAAACTTCCTTTTTAGTAACCGTTTTAATATATATGCAATATACTGAAATAGACAATAATCAAACTAACATTCTAGCTAGCTCAAAAAAAACTAAATTATACAGAAGCAATGAGATAATATACAAAGAACAAGAAAAAATAAGTAATATTTTTATAATTTTAGATGGTATTGTTGAAAGCTCATCTTCAGATCAATGTAAAAAAAATAAATTTACTCTTCATAAAGGAAGTTCATTGGGTTTAATTGATGCAATTTTAAAAAGACCTTTTAGTAGAAATATGTTAGCAAAAAGCACTGTTTCCTTAGCCATAATAGAGAAAAGTACTTTAGAAAATATTTTAGGTAATAATCAGTTTTCTGGTGTACTAATAAAAAGTCTGGCTATAGATATTGACAATAAATACCCTCGTATATGGAGTTAGAAAAATGAAAAAATCTTTTTTTCATAAAGAAGTTATCGTAAAAAGGGGAAATATAGCGGAAAGTTTTTTTGTGATCTTAAAAGGAAAAGCACTAATTCTTAATTCTTTAGGGGATGATATTACTGATGAAATTAATGAAAACCAATCTTTTGGTTTAATAGAAATACTTAAAAATATTAAATGGAAAAATACAATAATTTCTGAAAAAAAATCTGAAATTTTATTTATTCCTAGAGATAAACTGGTAAATAATCTATTCTCAAGTAGATTAATCACAAGTCTGACATTAAATATTCTAAAAATGGCTAAATAAATAATTTTTGGCAGGTAAATTGCTAATAATTATTAAAGGAGATTTATATGTCAAGATTAGCCATTAATAACTTAAAAAGTAAATTAAAGAGTATGTATGATAGCAATATAAAAATTAATATAGGTATTTATGATGATAACGATAATATAGTAGAAGAAAAGAATATACCATTAGGTAATTATTTAAATAATCCTCTACCATCAAATTACGAAAAAAAGATTACACAATTGTTAGCTACAAGAGTTGCTAAAGCCTAACTTTAAAGCACTTAGAAAACACATGATAATTGTTAGATAAATAATTACATGTTATATCTATGATAACTATTTAACTATTCTTAGTATTAACTATAAAATACTAATTAGATTTAATTTTCATTACTTTATTTAATCTCATTAATCTCTTTCTTTCAGCAGATGATGGTATTTTCAGCATTTCTCTATACTTAGCCACTGTTCTTCTGGCAACTATAACTCCTTTTTCTTTAAAAAGTGAAGATAGTTTTTCATCGCTATAGGGCTTGTTACTTTTTTCGTTACTTACTATTTCTTTTAATAAAGTTCTAACAGTTTTAGCTGAATGTGCTTCCTCATTATCATTAGTTCCAACCGAACTACTAAAAAAGTCTTTCATTTGAAATAGTCCCCAAGGAGTTTGAAGCAGCTTAGCCCTAGTAACTCTACTAACCGTGCTTTCATGCATTCCAATTGCAGATGCAACATTTCTCAAAACTAAAGGCTTAAGATGCCCTGGTCCATTTTTGAAAAACTCTTTTTGTTTTTTTAGAATTTCCACTGCAACTTTTAATGTGGTAGAATTTCTTTGTTCTATAGCCCTTAACAACCATTTGGCAGAATTAAAAGCTTCAGAAACAAATTTTTTATCTTGATCATTAGTTTGTTTAGTTTTAGTAACTTTATTTGCTAATCCTTCCTCTATCTTAATAGCAGGTAAAGTTGATTTATTTAACTCTACTTTCCAACCTTTTTTATTTTTTTCTATTATTACATCTGGTGGATCTATTCTAAAATCATCGTCTGAAAATTTAGTAGCGGGCTTAGGATTTAGATTCTTAATTAGATTTATATACTCCGAAAGTTTTTCTTCATTAACTTTTGCAAGTTTACAAAGTTTTTGAATTTCTCCTTTAGCTAAATATTCTAAATTATTAGTAACTATTTCTATACTTTCATCCAATAAGTCCTTTTCTTGTAATTGTAGTCTTAAACATTCTCCTAAATTTCTAGAAAAAACACCTGTTGGTTCTAGTTTTTGAAGCTTTTTTAAAACATTTAAGGTAATTTCTTTTTCTAATTTATTATTTAGAATAAATAATTCAATATCTATAGAAATCCATCCTGAAGGTTCAATCAAATCTAACAATAAAATTGCTATTTTTCTCTCTTTTCCTTCAGGGATATCTAGAAGAATTTGTTCCATTAAGTGAGATCTCAAACTTTTTTTAGGCTCAGCTATGCGCTCTTCAATAGAAGATATGTCATCATAAGATGAGCTTCTTTGTTTATTATTAAACTTATCTTCCCATCTCTGTATATCCTTATCATTATCAGAAACTAAGTCGTCTTTATTTTCTAATTTTGTTTGTTTCAAGGAATCAGTGTTAGAAAATATATCACTTTTTTTATTTTCTAAAAAAGGATTCTTTTCTATTTCTTCTTCAATATAGCTTGAAAGTTCAAGGTTAGAAAACTGTAGTAATTTTATTGCCTGTCTAAGCTGAGGCGTCATTACTATGGACTGACTATGTTTTATATTAAGATTTTGGTTTAACTGCATAATATCCTCCTTGTTTTCTAACAATTTGGTATGTTATAGAACAAAAATCAAAGTTTTAATTTGACTTCTATATTAGTCAACATAATGACTATATGTTAAAGAATAAGATTCCTTTTTTTTCCAAATATTTTAAGAATTGTATAAAGTAATAAAATTTGTAAAATAATTTTAGTAATTTAAAGTTGTCAATAATATGACAATAAAAAGTAGGTAAGTTTTGCAAAATTGTAGAAATTGTTTAATCATAAGGTATTTCTTAATTTCAGTATTATTTATAATATTATTAGGGATAGTATTTACTGATAAAACTCATTACTTAAGTTTTGTCAAAACTCATTATGTCGCTTATTTAGTGTTCATTTTAGGTATTATAATATTTTTTTCTAAACTTTATCAGCATCTAAAAAAATCATCTATTTCTAACCAATCTGACAAAATTAGGAACCCTACCAGGAAATCTTCCAAAAGTGTGTCCAGTAAAAAAATTAACTGACCAATAAAACTGTTTAGACCATGAGTTTTTTTCTCCAGTCCAAAATGGTTCATATGGAGTTTTAGGAAAAAGCTTATTATTAATTTTAACCTTTCCGCACTCAAAACAAACTATGCTTTCTAATTCTTCTCTAGTAGGTAATCGCCAACTTCCTCCTAACTGTTCATTAGCCTTTTCTATAGCTTGAGAAACTTGTTCCATGGTTAGTTTTATAGCTTTTCCTGTGCAAGAATTATCTTGCCATACTTGACCTACACTACATCTAAGCCAAAAAATATCATGTTTAAGATCTAATACTAAATGGTCTTTTTCCATTAAAAAGTTATTTGATAAAGCTTTATTATTTATAAAATATATATTAAAAATGACCATTAAAGATAAAATAAAAGAGAGGTTTTTTAAGTAATTATG
>CAYTJO010000108.1:0-1819 GCA_964438215.1 uncultured Rhodospirillaceae bacterium | reverse complement strand
CTGTATTATGTTTAGCTCTTGATACAATTCTGCTATGTTTATTTTTCATTAAATGGTCTCATAATTGCTAAGTTAAAGTATATATAATTATAAATTGGTTAACCACGGGGGTCAATAGATATGGATATAGCATCATTAATAGGTTTTTTAGGAGCAATGGGCATGATTGCAGGAGCTATGGCTTCTGCTGGTGGAATTGGAATGTATATAGATGTTCCTTCTATGTTGATAGTTTTTGGTGGAACATTTTTCGCTGTAATGTATAGATGCGAGCTTCCTCAGTTTTTAGCAAGTTTTGGAGTAATGGGAAAAGTCTTTATGCCTGGTAAAAGGAATGTAGAAGAACTGATAACAAGAGTTTCTGAATTGGCTACAATAGCACGAAAAGATGGAATGATGGCATTAGAAGGACAAGAAGTTCCTGATAAATTTTTTGAAAATGGTCTTCAAATGCTTGTAGATGGAGCAGATGAGGCAAAGTTGAATGAGCAGTTAAAAATAGAATTAGCTTCTATGAAAAAAAGACATGAAGCCAATCAAGGTGTTATATCGTCATGGATAGATATTGGACCTGCTATGGGTATGATTGGAACTCTAGTTGGATTAGTTGCAATGTTAGGAAATATGGCTGACCCAAAAGCGATTGGTCCTGCTATGGCTGTTGCTCTTTTAACAACATTATATGGAGCAATGTTAGCTAATGTTATATTTTTACCCATGAAACTTACGCTTGAGCAAAATACTCAAAAAGAAGTAGTCTTTAGAGAAATGATAGTTAGTGCATTAAGAGGTATATCTAGAGGAGAAAGTCCAAGAAATATTCAAGATCAGCTTATGGCAAATTTACCTCCTAAGCAAAAAGAGAAGATAGAAGCTGCTGCTGCTGCTGCTGGCTAAATAAAAAGGATAAATATATGGCTGTATCAAAAGAAGCTGAAGAAGTAGTTGTAGAAGAGAGTTTTACTGAGGATGATTGTCCTAAGTGCAAACCTCCAGGAGCGCCTGCATGGATGTCAACTTTTGCTGATATGGCAACATTATTAATGGCCTTCTTTGTTCTAATATTATCCTTTGCTGAATTTAACGTTCCAAAATTTAAGCAAATTAGTGGTAGTTTAAAAAATGCATTTGGTGTGCAAAGAGTCTTACCAGTTGTTGAGCAACCTAAAGGAACAACTATCCTAAGTTTAAACTTTAGTCCATCACCTTCTCCATCTGTCCAAGAAACGGTTAGACAAAAAACTACTCTTAAAGAAGAGCCTGAATTAGATTTACAGACCAAAGACAAAGAAGAGGATTTCAAGGAAGACTCAAAGAAGCTTGCAGAATCCATTAAAGAAGCTGTAGCTAGAGGAGATATAGAAATTGAAGTTTTGGGAAAAAATGTAGTTGTCAACTTTACGCCTACAGAATCTGAACAGAAAGACTTACCTCAATTATTACAAGAAACCTTAAATGCAATAGAAAAAGCCAAAGCAGCTGCAGGAAAGTCAAATAAAGATGTTCTTGTTGGAGGATTAGAAGAAAAATTAAAAGAACTATCAGAGGCTGCAGATCAAGCCCAAAAAGCACTTGATAAGGAAAATAATGAACAACAAGAGTTTAAAAAAGCTGAAGAGAAAGCTGAATTAACTGAAGATGAACTTAGAGTTGCTTTAAAGCAGGAAATAGGACAAGGCTTAGTAACTGTTGAGAAAAAAGAAGATAAAGTAATTGTTACAGTAGGAGCAGGAGGTGCCTTCCCTTCAGGTACTGCTAAACTTACTCCTCAAGCTAAAAAAATTATGGATAACATAGCTCAAGTCAACTCCAAAGGAAA
>CAYTJO010000107.1:0-5518 GCA_964438215.1 uncultured Rhodospirillaceae bacterium | reverse complement strand
TTTATTAGTTTTTCTTTAAACTAATATAGTTTAAACCTTATATTAAGTTGTAGAATCTAGACAGAAATATATAATTTAGAAATGAAAAGTTTAGTTATAATATTTTTCTTTTTCACAATAATGTTATTTGCATCTGATTATTCTTCAGAAAGTAGTGGTAAAGAAACATACAATTTTACCATAAATACAAAAGATGGCTATTCTAAACAAATTAGGAAAACTGAAGGTACTTGGACAGATAGTTTAGGAAATTATGGAGTTAATACATGTATAGGGACTTTAATTAAAGAAAAAAATAAACTTAATTTAGATTTAATATGTGAAAATATAGACCAAAATAAAGATAAAAATTGGTCTAGAGTATATAGAAAAAAAACTATTGATGACTCGGTAGTAGGAGTTGTAGAGTATATTGACGCTACTGAAAAGTACAAATTTTTAATTGGAAAGCAGTGTAATTATGCGCTCAAATTTTATGATAAAAGTTATTTCTTCTTTAGACACAAGTGCAAATAGGATTTGCTAATTTCTTCTTATGAAAATATTTAATAATTATGTTTAAATTGATAAATTATTTTAATTTATTTTTCTTAATCCAGCTTTAGGAGGATTTTGAGCTTTTCCAGCAAAGCATTGTGCTATTGACATCCACTTTGAAGATATAGGTCCATGAACTTTTAAGCTAACATCTTTAATATTCCTCACTTGTGTCACTACCTGACAAAACTCTTCTGCCAACCCTTCAATGTAATTTGAGTTATTTTTATCATTAAATTCCCAGAATTTTCCTGATGGAGAGATAAACTTTAAATGAGGAATTTTTTTTGGTATTTTTAAATTATTAACAGCAAAGGACCAATTAAATGTGTTTTTTCCTATAATAACTATATTAATAATTCTATCTTCGTTTTTACGTACGAGTCCTAATGCATCAAATATTGCTTGTCCATGAGCCCATGTTTCCATATGCCGAGCGCTAATTGAAGAAATAACACTCATATCAGGCCCAACCCATTTCACTCTTTTTTTTGGATCTTCTATTTTAAATTTTTCTGTGGTTTCTTCGTATAATTTTTTCCAAGCATTTAATAAATTTTTTCCTTTAAGGTTTTTAGCAAAATCTTTTTCAAAATCATTTAAGGATCTTCCTTTATTTAAATTTGTACGAAGAGCATTAAAAAACTTTCCCCATCCAATTTTATTTGTAAGTGATAGATTTGCAGCATAATTCCAGACATGTAAGTGCCTGAGAATAGTATTAAAAGACCAATCTTTAAAAAGAGTCTTGCTATCAAAATCAGAACTTGATAACTCGCTTAAGATCTCGTAAAGATAATTACACTCGTTTTTAAAGTCAAAGGCTTGTTTTAGCATACTTTGATTTTAGTTTTACTGATAAAAGTGTAAAGACAAACTTTTTAAAAAAAAATTAATACTCTTAAAAACTAAATAAATTTAGTTATTATAAATGCAAAGAAAAACCCAAGAAAATAAATAAATAGCGAAAAGAAATAAATTACTAAGCTTATAGTCCTTAATCTCCTACAAGCTCTAGCTTTTAAAGGGTCTGCTGGGCAAGGGGCATTTCTGCTGTACCAGATAAGGTAACCAGCTATCAGCAGTAGTAATCCAGAAAGTGTAAATAATATAACTTTATATTTTGATATAACTACCAGAAAAGGAGCATTGGAGAGAATTCCGGTTAACATCGCTCCTGCACCTAAAAAAACAAATAAAGCCGGAAGTGCACAACATAATAAAGTGCTAATACTGGTGAACAAAGACAACGAAGGTAGTACCAGATTTCTAGCTGATATAGGCTTCATTATTAACTAGTTCTATTTATTTTCTCAACTGAGTAACCGGCATCTTCAAAAATAGCTGATATAGTTTCGTCTTCAATATTACTTTCCTTTTGTAAATAAATTACTACTTTTTGATCTTCTAAATTTACATTGATACCTTTAACTTCATCTCTTTTCATAAATACCTTTTCTATAGCTTGCGCACAAAAGTCGCAAACCATACCATTTACATTAACATCAATAATATTATTTGTTATCTCACCGGCAGATAATCCTTTTTTTGTTATTTCATCATTTTTATGTTTACCTTGATTATTACTATCGTGAGCATAGATATTTGTGTGCAAAAAAATGACTGCTAAAATTGCTAAAAAAATTTTCATTATAATTTCCTTTTGTTAAAAACGTTTTATAAAGTTTAAAGTAGCATTTTTATTTTCATCTAATCCTACTTCCAACATGTTAGTAGACTTGAACAATCTTACTATAAAATTAGATATGTTACTTTTACTATTTTCAGGCATATGCTGTGTTTCATACATTAACCAAGTATGCAGACCTCCATATTCAGCAATGTAAGGGGCATATCCTATTCTAGCTTTCTGAATAAATGTACCATCTACAGCAACAGATCTAATAACATTACTACCATACGAAACAAAATACTTTCTAGTTTCCCAATCTGTTGCAAATTCAGCATAGGACACTAGCTCTTTTTTATTATTATATTCTTTATAATCAGATTTAAGTATACCTAATCCAGTTTTTAGATAAAAATTAGCTTGAGAATATTTTTTATTTATTCTCTTTACTAAATAATTTAAATTTAATGAATTTATCCAATGTTGTTCTTCTTGCCAATACTGTGACTTATAACCTATAGAATATTTGCTAGTAGGCGTATAATGAATTAGCAAAGAATTCCTCTTATAGTCATTATAAGACATTATAGTCCAACTATCAGCATAAGAAATAGGTCTAGCATTTAAAAAACTAATAAATAATACATTCAATAAAAAAAACATTGCTATTTTCATGGAATTACCTATTTTGAATATAAGGTATACCCTAACGTTAAGGTCAATATGTATATTACAGAAATATCAAAAAAACTAAAAATAACTACTCGTGCAATAAGGCATTATGAAGAGATAGGTATTATTAGCTCTAAAAGACTAGCTAATAACTACAGATACTTTGATGAAGCAAATATAGATAAATTAAAGTTTTTAGTTAGAGCACGCAATTTAGGTTTTTCTTTAGAAGAGTGCAAGGAACTAATAAAGTTATTTCAGAACAATAATAGAAAAAGCGAGAATGTAAGGAATATTGCTAAAAATAAGTTAGAAAATATAACAAAACAAATTAATGAATTAAAAGATTTAAAAAAGTCTTTAGAATGGTTAGTGATGAAATGTCCTGGCAACAATAGACCAGACTGTCCTATCATTGATGAATTAGCTAAGTAATCAGTAAGTAAGCTCTTCAAAATCTATATCTTCTATAATTTCTGCTTTCATTTCGTAAATACTGTTATATACCTCTTCAATGGGAAGTGTTTTTTTTAGCACACCTTCAATAGCTATTGGCTGAAACATATATCTTACTTTTTCAGGTTTTTTGAGTTTAACAAATATCATTTGATTAGGAGGAGGTGGAGGAACGTGAATACACATACCTGCATCGGGTACTAGTACAAATTCCTCAACTGTTAAAGCTTCTCCATAATCAAAATCTAATGGAACCATAAATCCATCAATTCTAATTTTTTTTCCCAAAACTTCTTCATTTACCAATAGTCCAGCTTCCTCAACTTTTTTAAGAAAAACTTCATCTTCCCACATTTCTTCTGTAACTCCTGTTTCAGGTACAAAACTATAAGCATACTTTGGAACTAGTTCTATCCATTTTAAAGTGATATTTTCTTTAGAAAGTGAAATAAAACAAACAGAGAGCATAATGCTAATTAGTAAGATCAATCTATTTAGATTTAACA
Source organism: uncultured Rhodospirillaceae bacterium (assembly GCA_964438215.1). Lineage (GTDB taxonomy): Bacteria > Pseudomonadota > Alphaproteobacteria > TMED109 > TMED109 > JAYYAX01. The sequence goes on along the minus strand of CAYTJO010000107.1, from coordinate 1,717 downwards.
TTTTCAACATCCAATAAGTGCTATATACCATCATTTATAGAGTTTTTATAGGCTTGTAAAGCAGGAAAAATACTTACAAATATTGATGTTAATATAACTAACCCTAAAAAATATAAATCTTTTACTGACAAAAATTTACTTTCTAAATAAATTCCAAATTTTTGATCTAATATAGGAAAAAAAATAAGACTTAGTAACTGAGTGAATAAAATTGAAACTAATATACTTAAAACAGAAATAATTAATGCTTCCATTACCAATAAACTAAATATAGTTCTTGGTGAGGCTCCTACTATCCTAAGCAGGGCCATCTCCTTTCTTCTATTATTAAGTGTTGAGTACAAAATTGCTATTAATCCAATTAGAGAACTCACTATAACCATAGCAGAAATAGACAGCATTATATTTTCGGTTACCGAAACTATTTTCCATAACTTGGAAAGAGCTATCCCTGGTATTACAGCTTGTAAAGGTTCAAATTCATATTGATTTATTTCTCTTTGTAATTGAAATATTTTAATAGGAGATTTAATTTTAACGATTGCTGCGGTAATCTCTTTAGGATCAAGATCTTCATATTCAAATTTAGTCTTAGACTTTTTTTGAGAAGGCACTCTGACTCCTATCTGCCAGTCCTTGTGAATAACTTCCAATGCTTCAAGACTGACAATAACTAGTCTATCAGCTGATGTACCAGTTTTTTTTAAAATACCTTTTACTTTAAAAGGGAATTCATCATGCAAAGATTGTGAGGAGATGCCATGAGCTATTATTATACTATCATCTAATCCATAGTGAAGGTTTTTTGCTACATCGTTTCCAATTATCACATCAAACAATCCATTTAATTGTTCGCCATATTCAAACTCAAGTTTTTTATCATTTCTATAACTAAAATATTTGAAATACTTGTTGTTGGTTCCTAATACCCTAAACTGTTTATGACTATCACCTAGGGAAATAGGAATAGTCCAAGTTACTTCAGGGTGTTGAGCATAATTTTTGTAACTTTCCCAACTAATATTATTTGTAGGACTACCTATTTGAAATAATGAGTATAAAAGGAGTTGAATTTCTCCAGATTTCGCGCCAAGTATTAGGTCTCCAGATTTAACATTTCCAAAAAAACTTTTTTTAGCAGCAAGTCTTAAAGTATCGATTGAAAGGAAGAGTGATATTGATAATGTTAATGATACTACTGTTAAGATAACAGTAATTCTTCTATTTAATAACGACTTTAAAGCTAGATGTAAGAGCATTTTCATTTTGCTAAATTAATATTTTCTAATAATAGAATTTCATCAAAATATTTAGTAATAATATTATCATGACTTACCATCAATATAGAAATTTCTTCCTGCTCACATATTTCAAATAATAAACTTAAAAATTTTTCTTTATTTTTTAAGTCTAAAGCAGATGTTGGTTCATCAGCTAAAATAATTTTAGGAGAATTTATTAAAGCTCTGATAATAGCTACCCTTTGTTGTTGACCTACAGAAAGATCTTTAGATTTATCTTGAAAAAGTACATCTTTATTAATTCCAAGTTTTTTACCCAAACTAATTGCTCTTTTTGAAAATAAGTTGGTTTGTATATTTTTAAAAGATGTAAAATAAGATGGTAAAAGAATATTAGTAATCGGAGACAAATATTCTATAATATTAAATTGTTGAAAAATTACTCCCAAATTTTCAGTTCTGAAAAAGTCTTTTTT
>CAYTJO010000106.1:0-5526 GCA_964438215.1 uncultured Rhodospirillaceae bacterium | reverse complement strand
ACTGTATCTGGAGCACCTAAAATAAGAGCTATGGAAATTATAAATAAATTAGAACCTGTTAGCAGAGGTATTTATGCTGGATGCGTAGGATATTTTTCTGGTAATGGCGATATGGAAACATGTATTGTTCTTAGAACAGCAATTTTAAAAAAGCAACATATGTATGTACAGGCAGGTGCTGGAATAGTAGCTGATAGTAAGCCTGAAAAAGAATATGAAGAAACTGAAAATAAAGCAAAAGCTTTATTCAAGGCAGCAGAAAATGCAATGGAATAAGAGATGTGAATGTTTTTATTAGTAGATAATTATGATAGTTTTACATGGAATATTTATCTTAGTATAGCCAGAAAAGGTATAAAAGTTGTAGTAATAAGAAATGATAAAGTAAATATAAAAAGATTATCAGATAGTACTTACAAAGGTATAATATTTTCTCCTGGTCCTGGGCATCCAAAAGATTCATTTTCAATGATTGAAATCATAAAGGTCTTTAAAAAAAAAATACCACTCTTAGGAATATGTTTAGGACATCAAGCATTAGCATATTGTTTTGGAGCTAAGATTGCAAAAATGAGTAAAGTAATGCATGGAAAAACTGATAAAATATCAATAATAAAAAAAAGTAAAATTTTTAATAACCTTCCTAAAAATTTTATAGCTACAAGATATCATTCTCTAGAAGTTGTAAATAAAAATTTACCCAAAAAAATACAAGTTTTAGCTATATCAAATAAGAAAACTATCATGGCTGTAAAAATTAGAAATTATGATATTTACGGGTTACAATTTCACCCTGAAAGTATTGCTTCTCAATATGGAGAAGTTTTATTTCATAACTTTATAGAATTATGTAATGAGGATAAAAAAATATGAATATAACAAATATATTATTTAAAATTTCTAATAATATAAATCTATCTTCGAAAGAAGCTAGTTATTCATTTAATCAAATTATTTCAGGAAATCTTTCAGATATTGAAAAGTCAGGGTTTTTAATGGCTTTAGCCACTAAAGGTCCAACAATTATAGAGATATTTGAAGCTGCGAAAATATTAAAAAAAAAATCAAAAAAAATTAAAGCTGGAGCTAATATACTTGATACATGTGGAACAGGTGGAGATGGAAAAGAGACTTTAAATGTATCAACTGCAACGGCTATTTTAGCCTCAGCATGTGGAGTTAGAGTAGCAAAACATGGAAATTAAGCAGTGTCATCAAAATCTGGATCATCTGATGTATTATTAGAATTAGGTGTAAATATAAATGCTAATTTGATGGTTGTAAAAAAAACCCTTAATAAAATAGGAATTTGTTTTCTAATGGCACCACTCTATCATTCAGCTATGAAAAATGTAGCTAATGTAAGAAGTGCTTTAAAGGTAAAAACTATTTTCAATATTTTAGGACCATTATTAAATCCTGCTAATGCTGATATGCAATTAATAGGAGTTTTTGATAAAAACTTATTATTACCTATGGCACAGTGTGCTAAAAAATTAGGCATCAAAAAAGCATGGGTAGTTTGTGGAAAAAGTGGAGTAGATGAAATCATCACATCTGGAAAAACTTATGTAATTGAATTAAAAAATAACAAGTTAAGAAAATTTATTATTAATCCTGAAAAATTAGGTTTAAAAAAAATTTCATTAAACAGAATAAAAGGAAAAAATGCAAAATATAATGCAAGGCAAATTTTGAATTTATTTAAAAATAGAAATTTTAATTTGTATTTTAAAGAAATAGTGCTTATTAATACAGCTGCTTGTTTAGTAATATCTAATAAAGCTAATAACTTAAAACAAGGGATTAAAATAGCAAACGAAAATATTATTAATGGGAAAGCTTTAGAAAAGTTAAACTCTCTAATAACTTTAAGCAATGAATAACATCCTAAATAAAATTTGTAATGATAAGAGAAAGTTTGTAGAGTTGCAAAGAAAAAAAACTCCTGAGAAAGAGTTACAAATTTTAATAGATAATATTGAAAGACCCAGAGGATTTAAAAGGGTAATAGATAAAAATTTCAAAGATGGAAAAATATCTGTAATAGCTGAAATTAAACAGGCAAGCCCTTCAAAAGGTGTAATTAGTAAAAACTTTAAACCTGTTGAAATTGCAAAAAAATATACGAGTGGAAATGCAACATGTATTTCTGTTCTAACTGATACTAAGTATTTTCTAGGAAGTTCTGATGATTTAATCCAAGTAAAAAAAAATTCAATAGCTCCAATTTTAAGAAAAGACTTTATAGTCAGTGAGTATCAAATAATAGAGAGTAGAGCTATTGGGGCAGATTGCATATTACTTATACATGGCGTTCTTGATACTAAAATAATGGAAAAATATATTCAAATTGCTCATCAGTTAGATATGGATGTATTGGTAGAAACACATAACTATAAAGAATTAGTATTTTGGTTAAATAATGATACAACTTTATTAGGAATAAATAACAGAAACCTTAAAAATATGAATGTTGATATAAATCATAGTGTTAAGTTAAAAAATGATATTAAAAAAGATGCTAATATAATATGTGAAAGTGGCATTAGTAGTTATGAAGATATAAATTATTTATTAAATAATAAATTTAAAACTTTTTTAATTGGAGAATTTTTAATGAAATCAAAAAATCCTGAAATTTTATTAAATAAAATTTTCAACAAGAGTGTTAAGAAATGAAATCATCTCATTTTGATAACAAAGGATCTGCAAGAATGGTTGATGTGTCATCAAAAAGACCATCTAAAAGAATTGCAATAGCTAGTAGTAAAATTTTTATGAATAAAAATACTTTTAATATGGTAAAACTTGGAAAACATAAAAAAGGAGATGTTTTAGCTGTAGCAAGAATTGCATCTATAATGTCAGTAAAAAAAACATATGAACTAATTCCTTTATGTCATCCTATAAATATAGAAGCAGTTGAAACAGAATTTAAATTAAATTCTAAAAATAGTTCTGTAGAAATTTTAGTAACTTGTAAAACTACAAATAAGACAGGAATAGAAATGGAAGCTCTTACAGCAGCATCAGTAGCTGCATTAACCATATATGATATGTGTAAATCAGTTGACAAAAGTATGATGATAAACTCTGTTGCACTTTTGCATAAAAGTGGTGGTAGATCTGGAACTTATAATAAGATATGATTTCTGTAGAAAAAGCATTATCTATAATTAAAAGAAATACCAACGTTAATTTATCAAGTGAAAAAATTAAACCTGAATGCTCTCTAGGAAGAATTACTTCAGAAAATGTATATTCTTTTATAGATAACCCATCTTTTAATATGTCTGCTATGGATGGTTATGCAGTATGTGATAACCCAAGCAATGGAATATACAAAGTTATAGATCAAATCTTTGCTGGGAAACCTACAAAAACAAAATTATCAAAAGGTGAAGCAATTAGAGTTTTTACAGGAAGCAAACTTCCAGAGAGGACCAAAGCAGTTATTATTCAGGAAAATATTAAAAAACTAAATAATCAATTAATATTTAATACTCAAAAAAAGGTAAAAATTGGAAATTTTGTAAGAAAAAAAGGATTAGATTTTAAAAAAAATAAAATTATTATTTCAAAAAGCAAAGAAATTAACGCTAGAGATATAGCGTTATTGATAGCAGCCAATGTAAAAAATATTAATGTGTATAAAAAACCAAAAATATCCTTATTAGCCTCAGGTGATGAGTTAATTATTTCTGGTAAAAAAAAAAGTGAGGGAAGTGTTTATGCTTCATCTTTGTTTATGTTAGAAGCATTAATTAATATATCAGGATCAAAATGTGTATATAAAAAAATTATTAAAGATAAAAGAAATATTATTAAAGATGAGCTTAAGAAAGCAACTAATTCTGATGTAATAATTACAACGGGAGGTGTATCAGTAGGAAATAAGGATTTAATTAGATCTTCCTTGAAAGAACTTGGACATGAAGAAAAGTTTTGGAAGATTATGATGAAACCTGGAAAACCACTTTTATTTAGCACACTAAATGGAACACCAGTATTTTCATTGCCTGGAAACCCTGTATCAAGCTATGTATGCTTCTATATATTTGTGGTCCCATTTTTATATAAACTATTTAATATAAAGAAAAAATTAGATAAAAAAAATGCTAAATTAGAAAACTGTGTTAAACCTTCTAGTCAAAGAGATTCTTATTATCGTGGTTTTTATCATATTCACCAAAAAACTACTTATGTTCGTGCTCTTCCTAACCAAGATAGTTCATTATTAGATACATTATCAAAATCTAATTGCTTAATCAAACTTCCAAAAGATAATATTGTAAAAACCAAAGGTAGTAATGTTGAAATATTAGTTCTTCCTTACTTATATTAATAAAAAACTTGACTTGCTATGAGAACTAAAGTAGAACAAATGATGATATGCTTACATCTAAACAATTAAAACTATTAAATTACTTAAAAGAGTCATTTAAAAATGACAAAGTATCACCGTCTTTTGAAGAAATGAAAAATGCACTTGGTTTGAAATCAAAATCTGGCATTCATAGGCTTATAACAGCCTTAGAAGAAAGAGGCTTTGTAAAAAGATTACATAATAAAGCTAGAGCAATAAAAGTAATAACTTCAAATGAAGAAGTAAGTCTAAAAAACTTTAATTCCTCACATGATCAGGCTAAAAATGTTAAAGTTTATGGAAAAATTGCTGCTGGAACTCCAATAGAAGCTATAGAAAATCCTGAAGGGTATATGAATATTCCATCTGAAATGATTAAGAATGCAAATCAACATTATGCACTAAAAGTTTCAGGAGAGTCTATGGTGGATGCAGGAATACTTGATGGTGATATAGCAGTATTAGAAAAAACAGAAACTGTCAAAAATGGAGATATAGTGGTAGCACTAATTGACAATCAGGAAGCTACTCTTAAAAGGATCAGAAAAAAATCTAATTCTATAGCGCTTGAACCTGCTAACAAAAACTTTGAAACAAGAATTTTTGGTCCTAAGCGTATTACGATACAAGGAAAGCTAGTAGGTATAATTAGAAATTACTAAAGTTTATGACGATTATTACTAGATTTGCACCGTCACCTACTGGCCTTTTACATATAGGCGGAGCTAGGACTGCATTATACAATTTTCTTTATGCAAAAAAAAATAATGGGATTTTTAAATTAAGAATAGAAGATACTGACAAAGAAAGATCAAAAGACATATATAGCAAAGATATTTTTGAAAATATGCAATGGCTAGGTTTGAATTGGGATGATGAAATAATTTATCAAAGTAAGAATATATCTAATCATATAAAGTTAGCTGAAAAACTAGTAACAGAAAAAAAAGCATACAGATGTTACTGCACTAAAGAGGAGATTGAAGAAGCTAGAATTAAAGCAAAAAAAGAAAAAAAACCATATAAGTATGATCGTAAATGGAGAAGTTTTGAAGGAAGATTAGATAAGCCCTACGTAATTAGAATTAAAATCCCTTTAAATAAGACTACAATATTAGATGATATGATCTTAGGACAAATTAAATTGAATAATAATG
>CAYTJO010000105.1:0-5551 GCA_964438215.1 uncultured Rhodospirillaceae bacterium | reverse complement strand
GCACAACAAATTTCTTCTGTTTATTTTTACTTTCTTTATAGTAAAAATTTTATCAGCTAATAATTACATGATGAATTGTTTTAGTCCTGATTATAAAAATGGTGCATTTTACAAGTATGTTAAAAAAGATAAAAAATTATTATCTAGACCTGTAAAACAAAAATGGACTAACTTTTGTGGTAAAAGTGCAGATAATATTAAAAGTGAGTGTAGTTTTGAAGGATTAAAAGTAAAAAAGTTATTTGTACAAGAAGACTCTGAAAAAGTCTTAAAAATTTCATACGTAGTAAACTTTGCAGATTATTCATTTGTAGAAATTAAATCTATCTTTAATAAGTTAAATAATAAAAATAGAGAATCAGAGACTATCTATAAATGCAGAAAAATTAAAATTTAGATCTAAAGTAGATATTTGATGAAATGCTATTGCTATACTTGTTAAAATGTTACAATATGTTTAAAAAAGTGTTACAATTTTTTACAAATTAGGGAGTAATTGATATGAAACTATTTAATAAATTTTTTACATTTACTATTTCAATATTAATTTCAATTGCTATAACTAAATTAGTTTTAGCAAATGAAGATGGAGACTGTAACTACTCCAAATGGGGAGCTGATGATGAAATAGGAGCGGCTAACTATGTTAATGAAAAAAGAACAAAATTAGCTGCAAAACTTGTTAAACAAGGTAAGTCTTATCCTTTGGGTGTAACTATTAGCAGTAAAACACCAGCTTTTCCGCCAAGAACATTATCTTTAACAGTTATGGCCCCAAACCAAAATGCAGGGTCTAACCTTAAAGGCGCTTTAGGTTATCATATGACATATGCTGATGACATTTTAAATACTTGGGTAGGAATTGGTTCTCAAATAGATGGTTTAGGACATTTAGGTGAAAATGATATGTTGTATAATAGTAACAAAGCTTGTGATATCATAAAGAAAACAGGTTTAACTAAATTAGGAGTTGATAAAATTCCTCCTATGGTAACTCGTGGAGTTATTCTTGATATGACTAAGCATTTTGGTGTTGAGCATATGGAAGCAGGACAAGCAATAACAGTTGATGATATTAAAACAGCAATGAAAGACCAGAAGATAAGTATAAATGAAGGAGATATACCATTTTTTTACACTGGATGGACAGATGCAAAGTTAATTTCTGATCCTATAGCTTGGGTATCAGGTGAACCAGGAACTGATAATGCTGCTATGGAATATCTTATGAGCTTTAATCCAATGGCGGTAGCATCTGATACATGGGGTATAGATAATGTGCCACCATCTAAGGGTGATAAAGTTTTTTATGGACATGTTACAGCGCTAAGAGATAATGGCGTATATTTGTTAGAAACAATGAATACGGGAAAACTTGTAAAAGAAGGTGTTAAAGAGTTTATGTTTGTACTAGGTCAAGCAAGAGTAGAAGGGACAGTGCAAATGATAATAAATCCAGTAGCAATTTGGTGAATTATAAATTACTCCCAATCTTGTATTGGGAGTAATTCTTAATAAAATTCCTTGAATAAAAAAAATTTTATACTAATATTTAAGGATTATTAACTAAGATATATATATATCTATATAAAAAGAAAGACGTGTGTAATGGCTAAAGGTGAAGTAAGGTGGTTCAATTATAAAAAAGGATATGGTTTTCTTTCTCAAGAAGGTAAAGAAGACAGTGATATCTTTGTTCATATTTCAGCAGTTAAAGACTCTAACGTTAAAAGATTAGAAAAAGGTCAAATTGTTGAATATGAAATCCAAGAACAAGAAAATGGGAAAAGTGCTGCAGCGAGTATAAAAATTCTTCAAGAAGCTCCGCCAGAAGAAGAAGATCAGGAAAAGTAAGTCAAGCAGCCTAAATTAGATGCTTGCAAATTTTAATTAAATACAACTGTACTATTTTTATTGATTATAACACGATGTTGTATGTGCCATTTTATGGCTCTCATTAAAACCACGTTTTCTATGTCTCTTCCCATAGAGACAAAATCTTCTAGATTCTTTGTATGGTCTACTCTACCTACATCCTGTTCTATTATTTGTCCTTCATCCAGCTCATCAGTAACATAGTGAGCGGTTGCGCCAATAATTTTTACACCTTTAATATATGCTTGATGATAGGGTCTAGCACCTTTAAAACTTGGTAGAAAAGAATGATGAATATTAATTATTTTACCCTTAAGTTTTTTACACAAGTTAGGGGATAATACTTGCATATATCTGGCTAAGACTATTAAATCAATTTTATATTTTTTAATAAGTGAAAGAAGCTGTTTTTCTTTACTAGTCTTATTGTTTTTATTTATAGGCATAAATTCATAATTAATACCATAATGTTCAACTATTTCTTGCATATCAGTATGGTTTGAAACAATACAAGGAATATTGACATTAAGGTTGCTTGTTTTACATTGGAATAAAATATGATTTAAACAATGTCCAAACTTAGATACCATAATTAAAACATTTTGCTTTTTATTAAGATCATAAAATGAAAAGTTCATTTTAAATTTATTAGAAATAGTAATAAATTTTTTTTCCAAATATTTTATATCGTTCACATTCATAAAATTATTAATATTTTTAAAGTGTACTCTCATAAAAAAATTATTATTTCTTATATCTCTAAACTGAGAACTTTCTAATATATTAAATTTATTTTTAAATAAGAAATTTGAAACTGATGAAATAATACCAGGTTTATCTTTGCAATTAATTTTTAAAATATAATTTTTCATTTAATTATTAATATATTTAAATTTTTAAATTACTAGGAAAAAATTCAGGAGAATTATTTTTTTTCCAAGGTTTATATTTTTTCATGATTTCATTAAAAAAATCTAGGTTAATTATTCTATTTAGCCATTTATTTAAATGGATAAGTTTAGCATTATTATTGAACCAATCTTCATCAGTAATTTTAAATTGTCTTACTAATGGGAAAATACATAGATCTATAATACTAATTTTATTTTCATATAAATAAGTATATTTTTTTTTACTGAGAATATCTTCAATTTCATTTAAATAGATTTAAGCTAATTTTCTGTGCTCATATTTTCCTTTGAAATCAATATCTTCTTTATATCTTGAACTATATTTATATCTGTCCAAATGATATTTAAATTCATTATCTATTTTAGATATTATATTTAGAGTATTTTTTTTATCTTTTTCATAAGGATTAAGCAAATTTAATGCGTCATAATTCTTTAAAGCCCAAATAATAATCTCAATACTTTCGTCTAAAACTTTATTATTTAAAACTAAAACTGGCACAGTTCCTTTTTTAGAAGCTTTTAACATATCAATAGGCCTATTTTTAAGAACTACTTCTCTTATTTCAACTTTAGTTGTACTAAAATATAAGGCTGCTCTTGCTCTAATAGCAAAAGGGCATCTCCTAAATGTATATAGAATAGGTGTTGCCATCTTTATCTTTCTTTTTGTAGTTTAATTTGATTATTTCGCATTCTATATTTTTTTTTCTGTTCCTTGGTTTTAAGATTATAACATAAGTGGCATGCTTCGCCTTCAATATATTCTTTTTTATTTTTATCTTTTGCACATAATGGCATACGACAAGCATGACAAAGAAAATATGATCCTGTTTTTAAATTTTTATTTAGACTAACTCTGTTATCAAAGACAAAGCATTCTCCTTTCCATGATTTTGATTCTTTATTATGCTCTAAGTATTTTAATATTCCACCGTGAAGATGATAGATATTCTTTTTCCCTAAATTCAATAAAAATGAACTAGCTTTTTCACATCTAATTCCTCCTGTGCAAAACATTGCTATTTTTTTTTTTTTTAAATTTGTAATTTTCAAAAATTCTTTTTCTAGCCAATCTAATAAACTAGTAAAATCATTACATTTAGGATTAATAGCATTATTAAATGTACCTATATTAACCTCATAATCGTTTCTCATGTCTACTAATATTGTATTATGATCACTTATAAATTCATCCCAATCCTTAGGTTCTACATATTTTCCTACTAATTTGCGGGAATTGGTTTTGGAAATGTTTCTAGTAGTTAATATCTCTTTTTTAATTTTAATTTTAAATTTTCTAAATATATGTTTTGTATCTTCTATTTTTTTTAATTCACTATTTTTAAAAATAAATAAACTCTTTAATTCTTTTAGGACATATTCAAATTTATTAGATATTAAAGAAATATTAATATTTATACCTTCAGGGGCTATTAAAATTATACCTTTTACGTCAGTATTATTAAAAATTTTAAATAATTTATTTTTAAAATTAAAAATTTTTTATATTTAAAAAAATTTATAAAGAGATATTACAGTATATGTAGATTTTTTCATTTAAGATAAATTTATTAATTAATTTGAATATTATGAAGATAACAAAAAATAAAAAAACTGAAACAAAAAATCTTTTTCAAAGATGCAGGACTTATTTTTTAACAGGTATAGCTGTTACAGCCCCCATTGGCATCACAATATACATATCAATTATTTTTATAAATTTTATTGATAGGAATGTGAAAGATCTTGTTCCTGTTAAATATAACCCAGATAATTACTTGCCTTTTAATATCCCGGGAACTGGTCTAATAGTCGCTATATTTTCGTTGATAATCATAGGTTTTTTTACAGCAAGTTTTTTTGGAAAATTTTTTGTTGGTATTGGTGAGAAAATCATTAACAGACTTCCTGTTTTTAGAAGTATTTATAATGCTTTGAAACAAGTATTTCAAACTGTTTTGGGTTCTTCATCAAAAGCTTTCAGAGAAGTAGCTTTAATACAGTATCCTAGGAAAGGTATATGGGCTGTTGCTTTTATTACTGCTGAAACATCAGGAGAAATTGCAATTAAGCTGAAAAGAAAATTTGTAAATGTTTTTTTGCCTACTACTCCTAATCCTACTTCTGGGTTTTTATTGGTTGAGCCAGAGAAAGATTTAATTAAACTTAATATGAATATAGAGCAAGGAATGAAACTAGTTATTTCCGGTGGTATAATTACTCCTGAAATAAAAAAAAAGTTGGTAAAAAAAAGAAAGACTAAAACTACTATCCGGCAGAGAGTAAATTAGCAGCTTCGTTTTTTTTAAATAATTTTAAAAGCTTAATTAAACTTTTTCCTCTTTCACTTTTTAGTTTGGGGTCAGTTTCTATTATATTTTTAGATTCATTTATTGCTATTTCTGCCAGCTTAATATGACTTTCATAATTAAAAAACTTAAACTCTTCTGCACCATATTGTTTAGTCCCCATTATTTCACCACCTCCTCTAAGTTGTAAATCTTTTTCTGCTATCTCAAATCCATTCTGAGAGTTTTTAAGTATAGATAGTCTTTCTAAAGCAATTTCTGAGAGATTATTTTTATAAAGTAAAATGCATGTTCCTTCATTTTTTCCTCTTCCTACTCTTCCTCTTAATTGATGAATTTGGGCTAGACCAAAAGTATTAGCATTATCTATAACTAATATATTTGCATCTGGAATATCAATTCCAACTTCTATTACTACAGTAGATCATATTAATTTAATTTTGCCTATTCTAA
>CAYTJO010000104.1:0-5584 GCA_964438215.1 uncultured Rhodospirillaceae bacterium | reverse complement strand
TATTAGAATCTTCAGATATTTCTTCGGAACTACCTAAATCATCTGAATTTTTAGAGTAACTGTTAATACCACTTTTTACAGTATTTGATATTAAGTCACAAAAAGTATTAATTGCTCTAGTAGCATCATCATTCCCTGGAATTGGATAATTAATGTCATCAGGATTAGAGTTACTATCAATTATAGCAACTATTGGTATATTTAGCACCTTAGCTTCTTGCAAAGCTATTTTTTCTTTATTTGTATCAAAAATTACAATAACATCAGGAACTCCTCCCATATTTTTTATACCACCTAAAGCTAGTTCTAGTTTATCTTTCTTTCTTTGAAAGTTTAAAATTTCTTTTTTTGTAAAAGTTTTTATATGGTCATTCTTTTCATCAAGCTTGCTCTCTAAATCTGTTAGTTGCTTTATAGATTTAGATATTGTTTCCCAGTTTGTTAACATACCCCCAGGCCATCTATGCACTACAAAAAATTGCTTGGTATTTACTGCTAACAATTTAATAGGTTCTTGGGCCTGTCTTTTAGTTCCTACAAAAAGTATTTTTCCTCCATTACTAGCAATATCATTAAGAAATAGTAATGCGTTATGTAATAATGGTACTGTCTGTTGCAAATCTATTATATGAATGCCATTTCTAACGCCAAAAAGATATGGTTTCATTTTAGGATTCCATCTATGCGACTGATGGCCGAAATGAACTCCTGCATCTATTAATTGCCTCATAGAAAAATCTGGTAATGTCAATTTATACTCCTAATCTAAAATTAATCAGTCATACCTTGCAAATCAACTTTTTGCAAGCAAAAATTATAGATACTAATTATTGATAGATATGCCATCAAGTAGGTTTATCTCATTAAAAGGGATGTGTTCGTAATTTAATTTAATTCCTGTATCTACTTCATAACCATTGTAAACCAAAATAACATTATTTTTACCTTGTTGAATAGAACTTAGCTTGTTTTTAAGGTTCTTAATTTGATTTAAATTATCAAGATAAATTTTTATTAAATTAGAAGATTTACTTATAAAACTTTCTGTATCTCTTATACTTTTTAATCTCAACCTCATGCGTCGATCACTGTCAATTGAATTAACCACAGTCATTATGTATGTCTCTCCCTTCTCAAGAGTCAAATTATCGAAGGATCTGTTATCAGCAAAAACTAGCAAACTAAAGGACCCCCATTCATCTAAAAATAGCAACTCAAATGCTTTCTTATTTTTAACTGTTTTTTCATCTTGTTTTACAAGAAATCCTAATAATTCATATACTTTTCCGTTAACTCTATTATTTTCTATAGAAAGAGAGTTAGCCAAATTAAATTTTTTAAATAAAGATCTTTTCTGATCTAATGGGTTTTCAGTGACAAAAAAACCAAGTGAAAAAAATTCATTAATTAAGCATTCTGTATTGCTCCAAGAGGAATTATCCTTTAAAATTATCTCCGCACTATGCTTATTTAAATCAGTACCGAATAAAGTTTGCTGGCAAGTCTCTCTGTCCTTTTGAAAATTTTGAGCTAAAGAAATTAAATTATGTGCTGAATTAAAAATCACACTTCTGTTCACTTGCAAAGCATCAAATACTCCAGCCATAGACAAAAACTCAACCTGGCGTTTATTAATTAATTTATCATCCATTCTAGAGAAGAAATTTATAATAGATTCATACATGCCATTATTCTTTCTATCTAAAACTATAAATTTTGTTAATTCTAAACCTATATTTTTGATATTAGATAAACCACTTCTTATACAAAATTCATTATTGTATTTTTGTACAGAAAACTTTACTTCTGAAAAATTTATATCACTAGGAAGTAACTTAATATTTAGCCTAGATAATTCTATCATTATATATATTAACTTATCCCCAGTTTTACCAGCCTCACTATTTAAAAGAGATGTAAAAAATTCAACAGGATAGTGACTTTTTAACCAAGCAGTTTGGTAAGAAATTAGAGCATAAGCCGCAGCATGACTTTTATTAAATCCATATCCAGCAAATTTTTCTATTTCACTAAAAATTTTTTTTGAGTCATTTTCTGGTATTTGCTTTTTATGACATCCTTTTATAAAGCTTTCCTTTAAATTATGCATTTCAGATTTAATTTTTTTACCTATTGCTCTTCTCAAAAGATCAGCTTTAGTTAAAGAAAAACCAGCTAATACTTGTGTTGCTTCCATAACTTGTTCTTGATATATCATAATTCCATGAGTTTCTTTTAAGACTGGTTCTAACAAAGGATGTTGATAAGCAGTTAATTTATTATTATGTTTTCTTTTAACATAATTTGGAATATTCTCCATTGGTCCTGGCCTGTACAAAGCTACAACTGCTATTATATCTTCAATTCTATCTGGTTTTAGCTCTTTTAAAATATTTTTCATAGGTATGCTTTCTAATTGAAAAACTCCTAATGTATGACCAGAACTGAGGTTCTC
The DNA here is from genome assembly GCA_964438215.1 of uncultured Rhodospirillaceae bacterium. Taxonomy (GTDB): domain Bacteria; phylum Pseudomonadota; class Alphaproteobacteria; order TMED109; family TMED109; genus JAYYAX01. Next base: position 3,129 of record CAYTJO010000104.1, on the reverse strand, counting down.
ATACGTTATAGAATCATTCAAATCAATGTCATCTAAATTTATTTTAATACCCCTTTTTAGTAATAATTTCAATGCTTTATCTAATATAGTTAATGTTTCTACTCCTAAAAAGTCAAATTTAATCAATCCAATTTTTTCTAAAAAATCTTTACTAAACTGAGTAGCTGGAATTTCAGATATTAAATCATAATATAGAGGAACATCATTTTTAATTGGACTGTTTGAAATTACAAGTCCTGCTGCATGCGTAGAAGCATTCCTGTTTAAGCCTTCTAATTTTACAGATATCTCATATAGTTTTTCTAACTCTTCATTTCCTTTTATCATATTTTGCATTTCTAAATTGTTAGCAAATAACTCTTTTAAATTCAAGTTTGCAGTAATTATATTAGGTATAGTTTTTGCTAACTTATCTACAACTCCGTAATTTATACCTAGCACTCTTCCTACATCTCTAATAACAGCCTTAGGCTGCAATCTACCAAATGTAATAATTTGAGCTACTTTATCTTTTCCATACTTATTTCTAACATAAGATATAACTTCATCTCTTCTAATAGTACAAAAATCAATATCAAAGTCAGGCAAAGAAACTCTCTCAGGATTTAGAAATCTTTCAAAAAGAAGGCCATATCTAATGGGATCTAAATTAGTTATGTTCAATGCCCAAGCTACTATTGATCCAGCTCCTGATCCTCTTCCTGGCCCTACAGGAATATTATTTTTATTTGCCCAGCCTATAAAGTCACTAACTATCAGGAAGTAACCTGCGTATCCCATATCAGAAATAATATTTAATTCATATTCAAGTCTATTTTTATAGTCTAAATTTTTTTGTTTATTCTTATCAAAACCTTTAATATTAAGACGGTTCATTAAACCTTTAATTGCTAGATTTTTTAAAGTAAAGTTTTCATCATTATTTTCTCCAGCATTTACATTTGGCAATTTAGGAGATTTTTCTTCTAAAATGAAAGAACATCTTTTTGCTATATTGATAGTATTAATTAAAGCTTCTGGTTTATCAGAAAAAATTTTATTCATAGTGTAAGAATCTTTGAAGTAAGATTCTAAATTAGATTTTTTTCTATTTGGATTTTCAATGGTAGTATTTTGATAAATACAATTCAGACAATCATGTGCTTCATAAATACTTTTATCTAAAAAGCAAATATCATTAGTGCAAACTATTGGTAAATCAAGTTTATTTGACAGATCTAACAAATAAGTCTCCTTATTCAAGGTATTTGAAGAATTGTCTCTATATAAATCAATATATAATCTATCATGAAAAACATTCTCTATCTTTGTTAACAACAAAACATATAATTTATAATTTAATTTATTATTAAAATCACTTTCATTGACATCACTAAATAGACATATTAACCCCTTATTAAAATTACAAAGTTCCTCAATAGAAATATGTTTAGACCTGTTTTCCTTATAATTATAATAAGCTTTGCTGATCAAAAATGATAAATTTCTCCAACCATCAGCATCTTTAACAAGCAAAGTAATATTAATACTTTTTGTTTCTAAATTACTATTATCAGTCTCTTTAGTTATATCAACATTAAGCAAACAACCTATTATAGGTTGTATACCTTTTCCTAAACATGCTTTAGTGAATTCCATAGCTCCAAAAACATTACAGTTATCTGTAAGCGCTATTGCAGGCATTTTATTTTTTTCTGCCTCAGATACTATATCTGATATTTTCATGGAACCTTCTAAAATACTATAATGTGACTTTACTTTTAGATGTACAAATTTTTTAATATCAGTCATATTTAACATCTATTAATTTATTATTTTTTAATTCAAATACAAAATTCATTTTTTTTGCAATTTTACTGTCATGAGTAGCTAAAACCAAGGTTGAATGATTTTCTTCAGTGATATTGCTTAATTCATCAATTATCATATGACTGTTTTTATCATCTAAATTTCCTGTAGGTTCATCCGCAACTATAATTTCAGGATCATTTGATATTGCTCTAGCTATAGCAATTCTTTGTTGTTCACCTCCTGATAAATTAGCAGGTTTATGAGAAGAACGGTGGGTCATATTTACTTTATCTAATAAATGCATAGTTTTATCTTTTGCATATTTTTTATTATAATTATTAATTAACAATGATAAATAAATATTTTCAAATGCTGTAAATTCCATTAAAAGAGAATTTCTTTGATGTACATAACCAATATTAGCTTTTCTCAAATCTGATTTTTCGTTATCTGTTGCACTTGAAATACTTTTACCTAATAAAAAAATACTACCTGTTTTAGGCCTTTCCATTAGACTGATTATATTTAAGAGACTGGTTTTACCTGAGCCAGAAGAACCAATAATAGCAACTTTTTGTGAACTTGATAATATTAGATTTAATTGATTTAAAACTGTAATTTTATTCTTACCTTGATAAAAATATTGAGATATATTTTTTAAATTTAAGATTTCATTCATATCTTAATACATTAGCAGGCTCAATTTTAGATGCCTTCCAAGAAGGATAAATAGTTGAAAGAATAGATAGTATAATAGAAATAAAAAAAATCAGAGTTACTTCTCCATAATCAATTTTTGATGGTATTATATTGAAAAAATAAACTTCTGCAGAAAAAAGTTTGCTATTAAACATGCCTTCTAGAAAAATTTGAATTTTTCCAATATTAATACTAATAAAAATACCTAAAAAAGTTCCTATTGATGTTCCTAAAAATCCAACAACGGAGCCTATAAAAATAAAAATTCTTTGAATTTCAGAACTCTTAACTCCAAGGGAGCGTAAAATTCCTATTCCTCTTTCTTTATCTTTTACTATCATTATAATACTCGAGATAAGATTAAAAGCAGCAACAAATATAATAAGAAACAAAATTAAAAACATAACTTTTTTTTCAATCTCTAAAGCACTAAATAGTTCCTTATGTAGGCTTTTCCATGAAAAAACCTTGCCTTTGTCACCAATTATATCATTTACTAAATTAATAGATTTTTCAAAATTTTCATCTTCTATTAAAAAAACTTCTAATTGAGTGACATTTCTTTCACTTCTAACTAAATTAGAAGCCTCAATACGTGGCAGAAACAATACTCCTCTATCATAATCGTACATACCAATA
>CAYTJO010000103.1:5487-5623 GCA_964438215.1 uncultured Rhodospirillaceae bacterium | reverse complement strand
ATTATAAATAATAAAGAAATTGAAAATGTACAGTCTTCTGAAGAGTTAATAGATGATTTCTTTGAAAAAAAATAATCAATTTTTATATAGCTAGACTTGGATAAAAAAAAATATACCTAAAGTAGTGAGAGTTTAT
>CAYTJO010000103.1:0-5477 GCA_964438215.1 uncultured Rhodospirillaceae bacterium | reverse complement strand
TTTAAAAGTTCAGAATTAGGAAAATATAGCATCAAATTAAATAATTTAATAAAAGATTTCTATATTGGAATTATAAATAATAAAGAAATTGAAAATGTACAGTCTTCCGAAGAATTAATAGATGATTTCTTTGAAAAAAACAATCAATTTTTATATAGCAAGACTTGGATAGAAAAAAATATACCTAAAGTAGTGAGAGTTTATAATAAAAATAATATCAGTGGAAATAATTGGATAGGGCTTTTGGAAAAGAAAATAGAAAAAAATGATATAGTTGTAAAAAAAGAATTTTTAAATTGGCTAATAACAATGCCTATTTTGCTTGCATTATTTTTGATTTGTTGGTTTAGAGAGATAAAGTAAGAAAAATGCCAAAGTTTGCTTGTGGAATTGATGAAGTTGGTAGGGGCGCTTTAGCTGGTCCACTCGTAGTAGCATCGGTTGTTTTCAAAAGTTATAAGAATATTCCTAAAAACATAAAAGATTCAAAACAAACTACCCATTCATTTAGACAAAAACTCTTTAGATCAATTCTCAATACTGCATATATCGGTACTGGATGGGTGGATGCAATTATGATAGATAAAATAGGAATATCAGAAGCTACTAAAATTGCAATAGAGAAAAGTATTGTAAATAATATTTCTCGTAAGGATATCATTCTATTAGATGGGAATATTAAACCTTACTCAAACCATAAAATGGTTAGCATAGTTAGAGGAGATTGTAACTATGTATCAATAGCTGCTGCCTCTATTGTAGCAAAATTTATTAGAGATAATATTATGATTTTAAAAAGTTTGAAATATCCTATATACAAGTGGGAAAAAAATAAAGGTTATGGAACAAAAGATCATTTACTAGCAATTAAACTTTATGGTATAACAGAAATTCACAGAAAAACTTATAAAATGTGCTACAACAAAGAATACTAATTATGCTTAAATCTATGAAAATACTAAAAATAAGAAACTCTAAATTTATTTTAGGAAACTCTTTAAATGAACTTAAATATTTAGAAACTTCTTCGGTAGATATGATTTTCTGCGATCCTCCTTATTTCTTGCAACTAACCAAGGATCTACACAGACCTGATATGACATTAGTAAAAGGTGTTAAAGAAAACTGGGATAAATTTTCTTCTTATACTGAATATGATAAGTTTACTAATCTTTGGCTTAAAGAATGCAGAAGGATTTTAAAACAGGATGGAACTATTTGGTTAATAGGTACTTACCATAATATTTATAGGTTAGGATTCCAATTACAAAATTTAAACTTTTGGATCTTAAATGATATTATTTGGAATAAGATAAATCCATTACCTAATTTCAAAGGAACTAGGTTTACAAACGCGCATGAAGTAATTATTTGGGCAACAAAATCAAAAAAATCTAAATATACCTTTAACTATCATACTATGAAAAAAATGAATAATAATAAACAAATGAGGTCTGACTGGAGTTTGAAAGTTTGTCAGGGAAAAGAAAGGGTTAAAAATGAGTTTAAAAAAACATTACATAGCACCCAGAAACCAGAAGAACTACTAGAGAGAATAGTTTTGGCATCTACTAAACCTGGAGACTTTGTATTAGATCCTTTTTTTGGAACAGGAACCACAGGGGCTGTATGTAAAAAACTTGGAAGAAAGTTTATAGGAATAGATAATAATTCTTTATACATGAAAGCAGCAAAAGAAAGAATTATGAAAGTAAAGCCTATAGATACATCTAAAATTGAAGAAATAGCTAATAATAATTCATCTAAAAAAGTTCCTTTCTCTGATTTATTAGAAAAGGGTTTAATTCAACCAGGTGAAAGAATTTTTAATGCAAGAGAAAACATAAGAGCAATAATTTTGCCTAATGGAAACTTAAAGTTTAAGAAAAAAGAAGGCTCCATTCATAAAATTGGTGCATATGTTCAAAATAAGCCTGCTTGCAATGGTTGGACCTATTGGTTTGTAAGATATAATAATAAAATAGTTTCAATAAATGATCATAGAAATTTTCTTAGAGATGAAAGTTCTTCTAAAGAATAATTAACTATTTTTACTGTTAACTTTGATATAGGTAAATTTTCTAAAGAAGTTTTATTTACCCATTTTCCTTGGAAATTAAATGTTTTGATGCTTTCTTTATTTAAAATAATTACTTTAGAAAAAAGGATAAAATGAGAAAACTCATGTTTTATTGAAGTTTTAAGATAAATAACATTACTATTGTTTTTAAGTTTTATAAATTGCCCATCGCTAATTTTATTTTTTATCCAAGTCGTAGATGGTATCTCATACAGCCCTCCTAAAATTTTATTAGTAGGTCGTTTTCTAACAAAAAAATTTTTTCTTTTATCAAATATAAAATAGCTAGTGCAATATTTCTTATTCTTCTGAATTTTAGTTTTTTTTGTTGTTTCAGTTTTTGTATAATTACAATATTTACAAATTAGACAAACATCACACCTAGGATTTAATTTTATGCAATATTCATTAGAAAAGTCCATAATTGCTTGGGCAAAATTGCCTTTATTTTTTTTAGGAAACACTTTTGTGGCTAATAATTTAGTATGGTAATGTTTTATTTTATTATATTTAATATTAAATATTCTATTTATAAATCTTTCCACATTTGTATCAATAACTACCTCATCTTTGCCAAAAGCAAAACTGGCTATTGCCGAAGATGTATATTCACCTATTCCCGGAAATGTTATTAAAACTTTCTTTTCTCCTGGTATTTTTTTATTATATTTTTTCAGAATTATCTTTGCGGTAGCATGAAGATTTAATGCTCTCCTATAATATCCCATTCCTGACCAAGCTTTTAAAACTTTTTCCTCACTTGCCAAAGCTAAGGTTTTGATATCAGGAAATAGCGTTATAAAGTTTTTATAATACTTTAGTACAGTTTTTACTCTCGTTTGTTGTAGCATTATTTCTGATATTAAAGTCTCATATGGATCTTGATTTTCTAGGACTTTCTCTCTCCATGGAAGAGCTCTACTATTTTTTTTGTAATATAGTTTTATTTTTTGTTGTATTGTTTTAATTTCAATATTATTCATTATTTTTTTATGAAAGATAACTTTAAAAACCTTAATACAATTACAGATAGAATAAAAAGAAAAATTTATCGCAAGAAAGATATTAGATTTATTATAATAATGGAAAAATGGCAAGATATAGTAGGAAATAAGTTTTACCTAAAATCTAACCCAATTAAAATTACTAGGGAACAAAATTTAAAGGTTGAGGTTAGTAGCGATATATTGATAGATTTCAAATTTTCTTCAGAGAAGTTTTTAGATAAAATAAATTGTATGCTAGGTTATAATGAAAATATTGTTAAAATTTTAGTAGTGCAAAAATATTTTTAATGTTTATATATCTATTAATGGAGATTTATTATGATTTTAAATAAAGTATTTAATAAATTAATAGTATTAACATTTTTCACCATATGCATAGGTATTTCAGCCTCTCAAACCCAAAATCATATTAATAATAGAGTTAATCAGCTGGGTGATAATGAAGCAATTAATATTCTAATAGAATATGCTTCAATGTCTTGCGTGCATTGTGCTAATTTTCATAATAATGAATTACCAAAAATTAAAACCAATCTAATTGAGAATGGAAAGCTAAAATTTATTTATAAAGACTTTCCATTAGACAGGCCCGCGATGTTTGCCTCAATGGTTGCTCACTGTTTTTCAGGTGATCAATATTTTGCAGTACTTTCATCTCTATATAGAAATCAAAAAAAATGGATATTAGTTGCTGATAATAGTGGTAATTTTTACAGTGCTATTCATGATATTTTAAAGATTCATGGTATAACTCTAAGTAAAATTATAGAATGCGTTGATGACAAAAGTGATATTAATAAAAAAACATGGGATTATATTCTAACCTCTAGACTAGAAGGTCAGAAAATGGGTGTAAATTCTACTCCAACTTTTTTTTTAAATGGAAAAAAGGTTGAAAAACCTATGAATTATGAATTGTTGAATAATTTAATTGAATAATATATCCATATATAGAAATTCCTTTGATTATAAATACTATATTTAGTAATATTATAATTAATTAGGAATATTAATTGTTTATTAGTAAAGTAAAATTATCCGGTTTCAAGGCTTTTTCTGATGAAACTACTTTGTCTTTTGACCATGATTTGAATGGTATTATAGGACCAAATGGATCTGGAAAATCTAATATTGTAGAAGCCATAAAATGGGTAATGGGAGAGAATTCCTCTAAAAGTTTGAGAGGATCTGGGATGAATGATATAATATTTAGTGGAAGCACTACTAAGGCTTCAAAAAATATTGCAGCAGTGACTTTATTTTTAGAAGTTGACTCAAAAGCTATTTCAACATCAAGTAAAAAATATTTAAAGTCAGGAAATATAGAAGTTGAAAGACAAATTGTTAGGGATACGGGATCTACTTACAGAATTAATGGAAAAGAAGTTAGAGCTAAAGATGTACAGTTTCTTTTTGCAGACTTATCTTCTGGTTCTAGAGCTTCTAATATAATTGATCAAGGCGCCGTTGGAAATCTAATTACTCAAAAACCCTCTGAAAGGAGAAAGATTTTAGATGAAGCAGCAGGAATTTCCGGAATAAGTGCAAGAAAATTAGAGAGCAAAAATAAGTTAGAAGCTACTAAAAGAAACTTATCTAGACTTGCCGATATTCTATTAGATAATAAGGACCGCTTATCAAAATTAAAAAAGCAGACTGAAGTAGCTATAAAGTTTAGGGAAGCAAATGATAAAATTGATAAACTTAATAAAGATATAGCTTTTGCTAAACTACAAAAAGCTATCAGAAATGCGAAAAATATAACAAATAAATTAGAAGAAAACTCAAAAAAATATTCTGAAAAGATTAACATTTTAAATCAATTTGATTTAGAGATTAAAAAAAATGACGGTATATTGGAGAAGTTGAAAAATGAAAGTAGGACATTAAACCAAGATAACCTTAATAAAATAAATACTATTAAACAGACCAATTTAGAAATAGAAAATAATATAAAACAACTAGAATCATTAAAAAGTTTAAAAGAACAAATAAAAAAAAATGAAAATTTTCAGAAGGAAATTTTAGAAAATTCTATATCTAGACTTAAAGTTCTTGAAGATGAACTATCTACAAGTAAAAAAATAGAAAATAATGATAATTTTCAAAGTTCTGAAAAAGAATATGATAAATTGCAAAGCGCATTTTTAAAATCCAATGAATTAATAGAGGAAGATTCATCAAAATTATTGAATAAAAAAGAACTCGTAAGTAATAAAGAATACCAAAAAATATTGCTTATAAAAAAACTTAATGACCTAGAAAATGAATGTGAAAATATTAGAAAATCTATAGAAAAAAAAGAATCTTTTTATAAGAACAATGATTATTTTTTAGATATTGAAAAAAGCAAAGTCAAAGTAAAAAATAAAAATATAGAGATAAAATTA
>CAYTJO010000102.1:0-5691 GCA_964438215.1 uncultured Rhodospirillaceae bacterium | reverse complement strand
TAAATATTTCAATTTTTCCATCATTATTTTCTAAAGTAGAAACAAAATTTTTAATTTTCTTTAAAAATTCTGTAGGTATAGCTTTAATTATTTTCCCTGTTAGTTCTGAGCTCAGATTTAGAATTTTATTTGAGATAAGGTTTTCCAACTCTGTTAAATCTTGCTGATCCGTTTTAGCAATTTTATCACTAATACTTTTAAGCTTAGCTATCGCAGCATCTGCTCCTTCTTTTATTTCTGAATATGCTGTTTCTTTTCCTTTTTCAAAAGCTTCTTTTTTAGTGCTTTCTATAATCTTTAAATGTTCATCTTCTTGAATAATTTTTTTTTCTTGAAGATTTTCATTAGTTTTCTCTTCACTTCTTTTCGTATCATTGTCAACGTTACTTAGATTTTCTTCTTCGTTATTTTTATCACTAGTTGTATTAACTTTATCTTCTTTAATCTCATTAGTTATATCTTGAGTTTCTGTGCTTTCTAGTTTTTTTTTATTACTATCTTCCTTTTTGGGTTGTATTTCCTTGCTATATTTTTTTGCTATATCATGCAGGGAGACTTTTTTAAAATCATCAGTAGTTTTATTTTTAATTTCTTTAGCTACAAATTTATCCTCTCTACTTGCTTGTATTAAGCGAGAAAGCTCTTCATCACTTAAAGGAGTATTTTTTTCAGTCTCCTCTTCATTGCTATTTTTTTGACTTAAACTCTCGTTACTCACTTTAAACTCCTATTAACTTTCTTCAGCTTCTTTTTTATTTCCTTGTTTCATAAGTGCCTTAAATACGCTTGATACTCTTCCCGCTTCATCACCTACAATCATTCTAATCACTGCTACTTTATCATCATAAGTATTAGCTGTATCTAACATATCCGGAGAAATTGCAGATTTTTTTGGTTTAAGCTTTGCTTTTATATCTTCTAGTGACTCTCCTTCTTGAACCTCTATTTTATCTTCCTCTTCTTCATCATCATCTAATGCTGCTACTCCTACACCGCCATGAGCAATAGTTCCTCCTCCAACTGGCACTAAAATTCTATTTAACAATGGTCTTAATGCACCAAAAGTTACTATAGCTAAGACTAGAATAGTAAATAATTTTCCTAATAGTTCTCTGATAGCAGAATTTTCATACCAAGGAACAGTACTTAATTCAATATCATCTATAAATTCACCACTTGAAATTGTAATTGAGTCACCTCTTTCTTGTTTAAAACCTATTGCATATCTATCTAGTGCTTCAATTTTTCCTTTTTCTTCATCAATCAATTTTTGAAGAACACTTTCTCCTAATTCATTTACAACTAGTTTATCTCTAATCAAAATAGCTGCAACAATTCTCTTAATTTGTCCGGTTGGATTTCTTATTGCAGTAACCCTTTTACTTACTTCATAATTTTTTATACTACTAGAACTTTGTGATTTGATCTTAGATCCAGCAGGTGCAGCCTCAGGTGATCCAGTAGCTAATTCAGCTGCTAGTGGTGGTGTATTTGCAACTGCACCAGGAATACCAACTGCTTCAGGTTCTGAGGTTGAATCTTGTGTGGCCTGTTCACTTCTCAGAGCAGTCCCTTCAGGATCTACTATTTCCTCAGTAACATTCTGAGTAGTAAAATCTACATCAACATTAACTTGTGCAGTAATATTACCTGCTCCTAAAATTGGAGTTAACAAAGATATAACCCTCTGTCTATAAACTTGTTCTAATTTCATAGTATATTCTAACTGCCTATTTGATAATGCAGAAGTAGGATCATTGGTAGGTCTAGATAATAGATTTCCATGTTGATCTACTACAGTTACATTTTCAGAAGGCAAGTTTGGAACAGAAGAAGAAACTAAATGCACTATTGCTCTAACCTGATTTTCACCTAAACTCCTTCCCGCTCCTAGTTTAACAAACACTGATGCAGTAGGACTACCTCTTTCTCGTACAAAAACAGATTTATCAGGAATTGCTAAATGTACTCTAGCTCCTAATATACCAGAAATTTCATTGATTGATCTTGCTAATTCGCTTTCCTGACTTTGTCTAATTTTTACAGCTTCTACTGATCTACTTGTACCCATTGGAAGATCACTTAAGTTGTCATATCCACTAGGCATTGACTCTGGCAATCCCTCAGCAGCAAGAAGCATTTTTGACTGATAATAATCTGTGCTAGGAACCAACACCTCTCCAGTTGCAGAGTCTAATGAGACGTCAATACCATTTTGTCTTAAGGATTCAACTACTTTAGCTTTATCACCTTCTGTTAAAGATGAAAACAATGTTGTTTTAGAAGGTTCACGCATTGTTATGAATATTAATATGCCAACAAAAGCTACTATCAACGCTAATACTGTTGGTAGCGACCTTTTTGCAGCAGGCTCATCTAAAAACCTTCGAATATTAGTTATATAAGAATTTGTCTTTGTTACAAGATTACTCTTGTTCTCATTAACATTTGAAACTGTGGTATCAGCCATTTATTTGGTCTCCTTTTTATTTAAACCGGCATATTCATAATATCTTTGTATGCACTTAAAACTTTATTTCTTACGTTTAATGTAATTTGAAAAGCTAGTTTTGAAATTTGTTGATTAACTATAACTTTGGTTAAATCCTGTTCTTTTCCCAATTCATAATTTTTTGTTATTTCTGCTGCTTCGTTTTGAGTTTTTGCTACATTATTCATAGCATCACTAACATTTTGCAAAAAATTATTTTCATTAAGTAAATTATTTTGTTTAAGTACTGTATTTTGTTCTGCTAAAATTTCTTTTTTTGAAACTAATTCTTCATTTTTATTATTTTCTGCAACCCTATTAATTAAGTTTAAACCTGTAACATTTATTTTATTCATAAAACCTCCTAATTACCTAGAGCAAAAATTTTATCTTCTAGTTGCTGGTAGTATTCATTATGATTTTGGACACTTTCATCAACTAAAATATGCCGCTCATTAATATTAACTGAGTTAGAAAGAACAATTGATCTTAAAATTACATTTTCTAATTCTCTCACATTACCTAGCCAATTATGCTTTTTAAGAACATCTTGCGCTTTCTTTGATAAGTAAGGAAAATCTTTATTTTCCATATTATTTTTCTTAATTATAGACACTACTATAGGAATTATATCATCTATTCTTTCACTTAAACCAAAAGTTTTTATAGGAAATACGTTCAATCTGTAATATAAATCTTCTCTAAAATTATTCTTTTTTACCTCTTCTGCCATATTTCTATTGGTAGTAGCAATAATTCTAACATTAATTTCTACTTCTCTATTTCCTCCAACAGGAGTTACTTTTTTTTCTTGTAATACTCTTAATAGTTTTGCCTGCAAACTTAAGGGCATTTCTGATATTTCATCCAATAATAAAGTTCCATTATCTGCTGCTCTAAATATTCCTTTGTTGGAATGAGATGCTCCTGTAAAAGATCCTTTTTCATGTCCAAATAAAATGGCCTCTAGCATATTTTCAGGAATTGCTGCACAATTAACTGCAATAAAAGATTTATCTTTTCTTGGTGATTGATCATGAATATAATTCGCTACTACCTCTTTACCAGTACCTGTTGGACCATTAATAAAAACAGTAACATCCGTATTTGCTACTTTTTTTGCAAGTAATTTAAGTAATAGCGACTCTTTACTTCCAGTAACAAATTTTTGATCATCTAAAGCAAAGTTTAGCAGTGTTTCAAAACTGTACGTATCATTTTCTATTAAATTTAATTTAATTAAGGAATTTCCAAGCTCTTTCTTTAGCTGAAAGTTATTACTATAACCTTCTACTAAGATTATTTTCTTTATTTTAAGATTTCTTGCTAAACTTAATAAGTTTTTGCTATCCTCTCCATAGTTTTTTAGAGAATTACTATGACAAATTAATGTGCAAGTATTATTGGAGCTTAATTCATCCAATTTATTAAATACCTGAACATCAGCATCTCTTTCCTCTAGTTTGTTTTTTAAAAAATCTAATTCTTTTATACTGTCATTTATAATGCTAACCTTTGTCATATTTCCTCCATTTAAATTAAGAAACGCAAAAACTTTGCCAAATTTTAAAAAAAAAAGAAAATATAAATTAAAACCTTAAATTCTAAGAGTTTTTAATATTTTAATAGCATTTTTAATATTAGTGTCATAAAATTGTCATTAATTTTAATTACTAGGTTCAATATTTTGACTACGAGCAAAGATATAAATAATATAAAAATTGGCGAAAGTAAAAATATTCTAGAACTTAAGTTTCTTATAGAAAAAGTAGCCAAATCAGAAAGTACAGTATTAGTCTTAGGAGAAACTGGAACAGGCAAGGAGCTGGTTGCAAAATCTTTACATGTCGCATCTAAAAGAAAAGGTCCTTTTATTCCTGTTAACTGTGCAGCAATACCAGCTGAGTTGCTAGAGAGTGAGTTATTCGGTCATGAAAAAGGTGCATTTACTGGAGCTGAGAAGTCAAGGATAGGAAGGTTTGAACTTTCCACTGGAGGAACTTTATTTCTTGATGAAATAGGAGATATTTCTCTTGCTTTGCAAGCTAAACTCCTTAGAGCCTTAGAAAATAAGTCCATACAAAAAGTAGGAGGTGGGAAAGAGATTTCTCTTGATTTAAGAATGGTATGTGCTACTCATCAAGATCTTGATAAGAAAGTAGCTGAAGGTAGTTTTAGAGCTGACTTATATTACAGAATAAATGTATTTCCAATTAATGTTCCAACTCTATCTGAGAGAAGTGAAGACATTCCTCTTTTAATAAAATATATTTTAAATAATTTAATAAAAGAGAAAGCTAATTTACCTAGTTTTTCTTCTGATGCTTTAGAGATGCTTAAAAGACATTTATGGCCAGGCAATATTAGAGAGCTAAAAAATGTACTAGAAAGAGCCTATATATTGTTTGAAAATAAACAAATTGAGAAAAACCATGTTTTAGAAAATCTTATAAGGTTAAAAGCTCCTACCTCTAAAGAAGAACAAGAAGCTCTATGGGATTCTACTCAAGAACTTGACGATTCTCAAGAAAAAGGTGATTTAGTTTCAAATGATAAAAAAAGTAATGCACCATTACCGCACCCTAAACATTATGCTGATTGGTTTGATTTTTTCGAAAATATTGACCTTAGAGTATATCTAAGAGATGTGGAAGTTGTATTAATTGAGTCAGCATTAAAAAAGTCTGATGGCGTTGTTTCTAAGGCTGCTGAGTTATTAAAAATTAATAGAACCACTTTAATTGAAAAAATGAAAAAACTTCAAATTAGCTAATTTTTAATTATTTTGAGAATATGCTTTAAAAGTTTTTCTTAACCTATTAAAGTCCTCTTGTTTTTTCGTAATAGAAGATTGAGTATCCTCAATTAGTTTGCAATTATTAACCCAAATAAGTTTTAATCTTTTTCTATTTTTTTCATTTAAATTAGCTGTATCTTTAGAAATTTTTTGAAGAATAAACTTTCTAGCTAAATCCAATTTAGTAACCTCACCAAAGTTTCCTATTGATATACTATCTGCTATTTTAGAAGATAGCTGTTCAAGTTTATAAAAACAGTCATCTAATTCTCCACTAAAATTCATATTATTAAGCATTTTGCAAACCTTCTTCAAAAGACTGAAGTATATTTTCTATTGCATCTGCAGCCTTTATAATACCTTCAACGACTTTTTTAGAATATCCTTTAATCAATTGTTGGCG
>CAYTJO010000101.1:0-5746 GCA_964438215.1 uncultured Rhodospirillaceae bacterium | reverse complement strand
CGTTGTCTGTGACTTTAAAACTACTACAATCTGAAAATCTTTGAAAATCACCAATATAACAGAAGTTTTACACCTTGGCTTTTAACATTAAACTGTGGAGAAAAAAGAATTGATTTGATGAATCATCTTAGGAAAAACTGTATTGAAAGTGCGCAAGTTCATTATCGTAATGATAGATATTCTGTTTTTGGTAAACAAAAAAGAAGATTCAAAAATATGGAAGCATTAGAAAGTTCTTATCTTGTTGTGCCAATGTATCCACAGATGCTTGATGATGAGATTGATCTTATTTCAAATAAAATTTTAGAAGTCTTATAATTATTTTAAGAATAAGTTTTTCAAATTTAATATTGTACAAACACTTTAAAATGATCTTTGTTCCAGGTGTCCATAAATTTTGGTTTCATCTGCGTTATGTTTTGCCATTGTAGCTGTACTTTGTAAGTTACTTTGTATGTGTATTAAAAAAAGCTAATAAAATCAACATTTGATTTTTGACTTTGTAAGTACTTTGTAACTACGAAATGTAATAAAAACAACGACTTAAGTAGTTAGAACTACTCCCACTCTATTGTTGCAGGTGGTTTACTAGTTATATCAAATAAAACCCTATTAACTCCTTTAACTTCTCCTATAATTTTTCCAGATAGACTTTTTAAAAAATTTTCCTTGAAATAATATATATCAGCTGTCATACCATCTGTAGAAGTAATAGCTCTAACAGAAATAGTATATTCATAAGACCGGCTGTCACCCATTACCCCCACACTTTTTACAGGCAAAAGAACACAAAATGCCTGCCATATTTTATTATATAGTTTATTATTAATTAATTCCTCTATATAAATTTTATCCACCTGTTTTAAGATATTTACTTTTTTGTTTGTTACTTTTCCAGGTATTCTAATAGATAATCCAGGTCCTGGAAAAGGATGTCTTTGAATTATATTATGAGGAAGACCTAATTCCTTTCCTAAATTCCTTACCTCATCTTTAAATAATTCTCTTAAAGGCTCTATCAACTTTAAATTTAATTTTTTAGGAAGGCCCCCTACTTTATGATGAGATTTTATTACTTTAGTATTAGATCCCTCAATGTTTTTAGACTCTATGACATCCGGATATAAAGTTCCTTGAGCTAGAAACTTTGCTTTTTTTATTTTTTTTGCTTCTACTTCAAATATTTTGACAAACTCCCTTCCAACAATTTTTCGTTTTTTTTCTGGATCTATCACATTTTTAAGTTTTGAAAAGAATTTTGATCTAGCATTTACATAGACAAGTTTGGAATTCATATATTTCTTAAAGTTTGAAATGACTTCCTTTTCCTCATCTTTTCTTAAAAATCCGTGGTTAACAAAAATACATATTAAGTTCTTTCCTATAGCTTTACTCAATAACGCAGCTACAACTGATGAATCTACTCCTCCAGATAGACCACATATTACCTTATCTTCTTTAACCATGTTTTTAATTTTAAGTATTTGGCTTTCCAAAAAATTTTCTATTTTCCAGCTTTGTTTTAGTTTGCATATTCTCATTAAAAAATTTTTAATAATCAGCTTTCCATCTATCGTATGTATTACTTCTGGATGGAATTGTAGTCCATATATTTTTCTTCTAAGATTTCCTATAGAAGCAATATTATTATCTTTAGTTGTGGCTAACTTAATAAAGTCTGAAGGCAAATCTACAACCTCGTCACCATGACTCATCCAGACTTGAGAGGATTTTTTTGTTTTTCCAATACCTTCTAAAAGAGAATTTTTTTTTAGTACTTTTATTTCTGCTTTTCCAAACTCTCTTCTGTTAGTATTCTTTACTTTTCCTCCTAAGGTCTGACAGATAATTTGCATACCATAGCAAATTCCTAATATAGGTATACCTAAATTTAATATTCTTATATCTATTTTTGGTGATTTTTTTTCAAAAGAAGAAGCAGGGCCTCCTGATAAAATCATTGCTTCCGGCCTATATTTTTTTAGATATGATGATAGTAAATTATAAGAAATCATTTCACAATAAATACCAGCTTCTCTTACTCTTCTTATTATCAGCTGTGTAGTCTGACTTCCAAAATCAACGACTAAAACTTTGGTTTAATGATTAGTTTTCATCTTTTATAAAATTATTTAGCTCTTTTTTTAGGCTTTTATACTCTTTGCATTTTCCTTTACATAGGTCTTTAAGTTTTTGTAAATGACCTACAGACTTATCAACATTTCCTATTTTTAGATAAGTGATACCTATATAATTATGAGCCCCTAAATGATTAGGGTTGATAGCTAAAGCCTTTTTATAGCTCTCTATAGATAAATCAAAATTACTACTGTTTCTGTATGCATATCCTAAAAGGTTATACAGTTCTGCATTTAATTCATTTTTATCAATTTCTTTCTTCAATAAAAATATAGCTTTTTTGTATTTCTTACTATCTAAAAGCTTAGTTATTTCTAATATATTATCTTTTTTTAACCCTCTATTATAGCCTGTGCCTTCTTTAGCAGCGTATGCATAATTTATAAAAGTTAAAAAGATTAATAATTTTATAATTTTCCTAAACATACTTCTTTAATAAACAAATAAAAAAACCATCAGAGTTTAAATAGCTCGGCGTTATTGTTAACCATTTATAAAAACTATTTAAATTAATATGATTAAATTTGTTATCTAATATTAAGTTTATATCTAAAATTTTAAAAGCTTTATTATTATTTAAAAATTTTTTTATTTGATTTTCATTTTCATCTTGAAATATAGAACATGTAATATACGAAATTATTCCATTTTTTTTACAATATTTAGCAACCTTATTTAATAGATCATGTTGAATCTTAAGGTTTTTTTTATATTCAGTTAAATTTAGTCTTATCATTGTTTCAGGTCTTCTCCTCCATATCCCAGAACCAGTACAAGGAACATCTAACAAAATTACATCAAAATAATTTTCAAGGCCTTTATTGCCATTAAATATAGTAACTTTATTATTTATATTCAAAAGGTGAAATCTTTTTTTAAGTAACTTTAGCCTATTCTCGTCTATATCATAAACATAAATATCTCCTTAACCTTTCATTTGATCATAAAGAGCTAAAGTCTTAGTTCCTTTTCCTGCGCAATAATCTAGCACTTTCATTTCACTTTCTGCACCAGCCAAGATAGATACTATCTGAGAAGCTTCATCTTGAACCTCAAAAAAGTTTTGTTTAATTGATTTTATCTTTTTTTCCAGAATTCTTTTATTGATAGTTATTCCCAAAGGAGAGCCAGTAGTTTTTTGGGAAGATATTTTATTTTGAGATAATAAGTCTAAAACCTTATCTCTATCTATAAAGCTGTTATTTACTCTTATATCAAATCTTGGTTCTTCTAAAATAGATTTATAGTTTTTATCTTGTTTTCTTTTAAATTCTAATGTTAGCTTATCTTCAAGCCAGCAAGGAAGGCTGGGAATTATATCATTCTCTATGGATATAGCCAGTCCATGAATTTTATCATCTTCATATTTAGGTTTAAGTGAAAATTTTCCTTCATAAATATCTTCTAGATTTTTTTCTTTATTCTTTGAAAAATAGTAAAGAAGTAATGCATTTCTATTAGAGAATTTAATAAAGTTATTTTTACATATTTTTTGTAGAGAAAAATAGTTTTTTAGAAATTTAAAAACTAATTCTTTTATTTGGGTTTTATCTTTAGATCCAGCAAATTTGTTATTTCTGAAAAAATTGTTTATTTCATATTTAGTTTTAGCATTACTTTTTATTATCTGGTCAATTAACTCAATTGAAGAGGCTAGGATTGCTCCTCTTTTCATATTATCTTTCAGTTTTATAGTTTGGCGCTTCTTTAGTTACTGCTATATCATGAATATGGCTTTCTTTAAAGCCAGCTTGGGTAATTTTAATAAAAGAACATTTATTTTTCATATCCTTTATATTTTTATTTCCAGTATATCCCATTGCAGCTCTCAATCCACCAACTAATTGAAAAATTACCTCTGAGGCAGCTCCTTTATAAGGAACTCTTCCCTCAACTCCCTCTGGAACAAATTTCAATTTGTCTTCAACGTCTTGTTGAAAATATCTGTCAGAAGAACCTCTCTCCATTGCTGCTAACGAACCCATTCCTCTGTAAGATTTATAAGACCTTCCTTGATAAAGAAAAACTTCTCCTGGCGACTCTTCCGTACCTGCTAACAGAGAACCTATCATAACGCTATCTGCTCCTGCACCTATTGCTTTAGCTACATCTCCAGAGTACCTGATGCCTCCATCAGCAATTATTGGTATATTTTTTTTCTTACTCTGCTGATAAACTTCTACAATAGCACTAAATTGAGGAACTCCTACCCCGGCTATAACTCTCGTGGTGCATATAGATCCTGGTCCAATTCCTACTTTAATACCATTAATAGGATACTTAATTAATTCTGAAGCAGCTTCAGAGGTTGCAATATTTCCTGCAACTAATTGAACTTTGTCTTTAAATTTTTTTTTAAGCTCTTTTATAGTATTAATAACTCTTTTAGAATGAGCGTGGGCTGTATCTAAGACCAAAGCATCTACACCTGCCTCTACCAACCTTTCTGATCTATCCAAACTATCTTTTCCTACTCCTATTGCAGCAGCTACTCTGAGTCTTCCTATATTATCTTTAGTAGCTAAAGGGTATTTCTCTGACTTTTCAATATCTGTTACTGTTATTAAGCCTTTGCATCTTTTTTGTTTATCTATAATTATTAATTTTTCTATTTTATTCTTTCTTAAAATATCCGAAGCTTTTTTTATAGATATGCCTTTTTCTGATGTTATTAGTTTCGTATTAGTCATTAACTCTTTAATAGGTTGTTGGAGGTTTTTTGAAAAGCGAACATCGCGATTGGTTATAATTCCTACTACTTTATTATTTTTATCTACTACTGGAAAACCTGAAATATTATATTTTTTTCTTAACTCTATTAAATTAAATAATTTAGAGTCAGCTGAAATAGTAACTGGGTCTACAACCATACCTGATTCATATTTTTTAACTTTCACTACTTCTGAAACTTGCTCTTCAATAGAATTATTTTTATGAATAACTCCAATACCTCCGCATTGAGAAATTGATATAGCTAACCTACCATCTGTTACTGTATCCATAGCCGAAGATATAATAGGAATATTAATTTCTATTTCTGAAGAAAACTTAGTTCTAGTTACTACCTCCCTTGGCATAACAACAGAATAAGCTGGTCTAATTAGAACGTCATCGAAAGTAAGTGATTGAGATAATTTCATAATTAATTAAAAAAAGTTTAATAGTATTTTTGTCTACTGTAAATTATTAAAACTTAAACAAATTAAATAAATTTCTTTAGAATCTCTTCTACTTGATTTAGGTTTGAAAAGTTTGACTGTTTTAAAATATTTTTTAGCCTTATTTATCAAAAGTTTATCATTATCTATAGCTAATAATTTGCATACAAAGTTACCACCTACTGATAAATAGTCCACCGCAAAAACTAAAGCTTTTTCAGATAAATTGCTAGCTTTAGCTTGGTCAGTAAATCTGTGGCCAGTAGATTTTGGTGCCATATCTGATAATACCAAGCTCAAACTATTTCTTTTAAAATAGCTTTTGCTTTCAAGAATAGAAGTAATATCATCTTTGATGATTATTACACCTTGGATAGGATCCATATCCTTCAAATCGATTGCATATATTTTAGTTTTATAATTATTTTTATTTTTTAATATTTGCTTTA
>CAYTJO010000100.1:0-5768 GCA_964438215.1 uncultured Rhodospirillaceae bacterium | reverse complement strand
TACACATCCCCTACTATTAATTTTGGCATCAGAAACACCTACTATACACGGATCTCTCAAACTTATTACCCTTCTTTGTCAGGCTCGGAACGGAATCGAACCGCCGTACACGGATTTGCAATCCGCTGCATAACCACTCTGCCACCGAGCCAAAAAAAATAAATTAACATCTTAAACTAATTGTGTAAAACAAATAAATAAGTATGATAATTAATAATGGATACTAAACTATTCTCACAAATTAATATTAGAGGAGTGACTTCGCCGAACAGAATAGTCCTATCTCCTCTATGCATGTATTCGGCCAAGGACGGAGTTCCAAATGATTGGCATTTCTCTCATTTAAGTACTTATGCAAGAGCGGGAGTTGGAATAGTTTTTACTGAAGCTACAGCTGTTCAGGAAATTGGAAGAATTACACCTTATTGTTGTGGCTTGTGGAATGATAAACAAGCAGAAGCATATGAAAAGATTGCAACATTTGTTAAAAGTATGGGTTCTATCCCTGCAATTCAATTGGCACATGCAGGAAGGAAAGGTGCAGCTAAACAGCCATGGAAGGGTGGAACTCCTTTAGAGTCAGAAGGTAAAGCAAAAGAGGAGGTTTCTTGGGATACTATCGCACCTTCTTCAATAGCTGTTTCTGAAGGTTGGCAAACCCCATCTGAGATCACTGTTGAGGGTATTGAAAATCTTATAAACGATTATGTAAATGCAGCTAAAAGGGCAATATCAGTAGGTTTTCAAATAATTGAAATTCATGCAGCTCATGGCTATCTCATGCATTCATTTTTGTCTCCAATTTCTAATAAAAGAAAGGATAATTATGGTGGAAGTCACAATGGTAGAATAAAATTATTAAAAGATGTTGTTACAGCAATTAGAAACAATATTGCTGATAAGTTTCCTATTTTTTGCAGAATATCCGCTATAGATGGACTATAAAGTGGTTGGTCAATTCAAGATTCAATTAAACTTTCTAATGATCTTAAAAATATAGGAGTTGATGTGATTGACTGCTCATCAGGAGGTATCATTGGAAGACCTAGGTTTGCAGTTAATGAAAAAGGAGAACCTCTTAAAAAAAATACTGATAGAGGTTTAGGTTTTCAGGTTCCATTAGCTAACGAAATTAAAAAAAATGTAAACATTAAAACTATGGCTGTTGGAGTTATAATTAATCCAACTCAAGCAGAGGAAATTTTAAAAACAGGTCAAGCAGATTTAATAGCAATGGGA
This sequence comes from uncultured Rhodospirillaceae bacterium, assembly GCA_964438215.1. GTDB lineage: Bacteria > Pseudomonadota > Alphaproteobacteria > TMED109 > TMED109 > JAYYAX01. Next base: position 4,529 of record CAYTJO010000100.1, on the reverse strand, counting down.
AGGGAATTAATGTATAACCCTTTTTGGCCACTTCATGCTGCTCAGGAATTAAATGTTGATCCCAATTTTGAAATGTGGCCTGATCAATACAGATGGGCCGTAAATAGAAGATCAAATATAATTAAATTCAAAGAAATATAATGAAAATAACTAATACAAATTTAAATAAATGGCACACATTTAGCAGGAATATATCTAATGTCAGATTCTAATTTAAAAAAACAGATTAATAATCTTAGGAGTACTTTATTCGATAAAAATAAAGAAACAGAAAAAGATTCAGAAATTAATAAAAATAAAGAAATAAAAGAAAATAAGCTAGTACCTGCAAATATTAATAGTAAGCCTATGACAAAATCTTCAGGTATATTTCACGATATTAAATCTATGGATGGAAGACTAGAGAGACTGGAAGACACTTTTTACAATTATGCTTATGATTCTACTAAAGTTCTAACCAGCTTTCACAAGAATACTAAAATATTAGAAAAATTAATAAATGATTTAGCTATAAAAAATGAAACTTCCGATAAAAGCATTAAAAAAATTGAAAAAGATCTTCCTCATACCTGTCCTTTAGTTCCTAAAGAAGGAAAGACAATCATTAAAAGAAAAAAATACTTTTTGAAAACTTTAGCTCATTATATAATTTTATTATTATTTATTTTCTTAGCTGTTATATTTTCAGACTTATTTATGTATGATTTTATTTATGAATCTTTAATAGAAGAAAACCCAATTTCTAAATAATACTTTATCTTTTTCACTGCTATTACTATTATTATACTTATGTCTACATTTAAAGAAATGAAAGAAAATATGATCTTAAGCCAATTTTTACCTGGTTTAGTAAAAAATCAAAATTTGTTGAACGTGTTTAGTGAAATAGATAGAGAGAAATATCTTGGTAATGATTTTAAGCACATGGCATACAGCGATATTCATATAAGAGTTTCTAGTCAAAGATATTTTATCTCTCCGTTTAGTTTAGCTAAAATTTTAGATAAAGCATTAATAAACTCTAAAGATGTCGTATTGCTAGTGGGCTCTGGCAGTGGCTATGAAAGTGCCATAGTATCAAAAATAGCGAGTACAGTTATGGCTTTAGAAGAAAATATAAATTTTTATAAACAAGCTGAAACTCATTTAGTAAATAATCAAATTGAAAACGTTGTTAATATTAATGGAGGTTTTTTAAGAGGGTGTAAAAAATATGCACCATATGATATTATAATTATTCTCGGTTCTTTGCAAAAACCTAGTGAAGAACTATTAAACCAACTTTCTGATAATGGAAAGCTATTAATTTGTGAGAACTATGGATATAATTTAGATGAAAGCAAACTTTTTATGTATACTAAGATAAAAAAAAGAATTTTCAGAGAGTATGTTTGTGATCTTAATATACCAAAGTTAACTTTTAATTTTCAAGAACAGACCTTATTTAGTTTAGAAAACTGATATGTGCTTTAATTTTTATAGAGAGGATAATTGATTAAAACTTTATTATTTTTTTTAGGCTTATTATATTGTTTTGAAACATTTGCAATGACAATAAACCATGCTATGTCTGAAGCTTACAATAATAGCCCAGAAATATTAGCTTTGCGTTCAAAGTTAAAAGCTAGCAATCAAGAAATTTCAAAAGTACTTGGAGAAAAAAGACCAAAAGTTAATTTAGATGCTCGAGTAGGATATGATAGAACTGATACTCTTAGTACATCTAATGTTGATAAAACAAAATATAACAGACCTAGGTCACTTACACTTGATATTACTCAAAATGTTTATGACTCTGGAAGGAAAACTCATAACTTAAAAAAACAAGAAGCTAATATATTTTCTTATAGAGCTGATTTGTTCTCTCAAGAGCAAAAAATATTACTTGAAACAGCTCAAACTTATTTGAAACTATTTGAAGTAATTGAAATAAATAAATTGGCAAAAAATAACTATAAAGTACTTAAACAGCATCTTAAAGCAACTGAAGCTCGTTTTGAAGTTGGGGAAGTTACCATTACTGATTTGTCACAAGCTAAGGCAAGACTTTTAAAAGCAAATGCTAATGAAATTAAGACACGTGGTGAAATTGAAATAGAAAAATCTAATTACTTTGCATTAGTAGGGAAAAATCCACCTAAAATATTAAGTTTTCCTAAAGAAAGTTATATGCTACCTCAGTCTTTAAAAGAAGTAATAGAAATAGCTATTAAAAATAATCCTAAAATTATTTCTTCTGGTTTTGAAAAAAAAGCATCTTTTTTAGACATATCATTGAGTGCTACAGATTTATTGCCTAAAGTAGACCTAAACGTTAGCGCTCAGAAAGCTTGGGATCCTAATACATTTTTTAATGAATATCAAAACTTTAAAGTAGATCTTAGTTTAAAAGTTCCTTTTTACAATGGAGGAGTAAATTATGCAAATGTTAGACTAAAAAGATATACAGCTATAGAAAAATCTCAAGTTTTAGACAATGAAATTAAAAAATTAGTAAGAGAAATTGAAATAATTTGGTTTTCTTTAAAAACCTATAAAACTCAAATTGAAGCTATAAAAGCTTCTATGGATGCATCTAATACAGCTTTGCAGGGAGTAAAGGAAGAAGCAAATGTAGGAACTAGAACTACTTTAGATGTATTAGATGCTGAACAAGAAGCTTTACAAGAGTCTATAGAACTAATAATAGTAAAAAATAATATTTTGGGTGCAACATACGAATTGTTAGAGAAAATGGGAAGATTTTCTCCTAAAAATCTTAAACTTAATACTGTGACATTGAACTATGAAAAAGATTATGAAGCAGTAAAAAAAATATGGCTAGGGTTTGAAGGATAGAAATATTTAAGTTATATTATAATAATGAAAAATGACAAGGATATAAACAGTTCTCTATCTGAAATTAAAAAAGTATTGACAGAGAAAAAAGAGGTATCAGATGTTGATAGAGAAAAGTCTGATTTCTATTTACTAAAAGATGTTATTAAAAAGGGTGTAGATGTTAATGTTTTAAATAAAAATAAAATTGAAAAAAATCTTGTTATTAATAAATCTGAAAAGAAATTTACACCAAACCCTAACATAATTAAAAAAAATAAGGCAAAAAAAGGAAAGGTAGCACAATTTAAAAAGTCAGCTACTAAAAGCAGTCCAGTGGAGAATGTTATTAATAAAGAAATAAAACCTATTATTCGTAATTGGATTCAGAAGAATTTAAGAGTGTTTGTTAAAAAAGTAGTAGTAGAAGAATTTAAAGTTATTTCAAAAACAGCATTTAAGCATAAGTCTATAAGTAAATAATTTAATGAAAAAAGAAAGTAATCTTAAAAACTTCAATCATTTGAAGGATGAGAGGAAAATCTATTCTGAATGGGAAAAGAGAGATTTATTTTCTAGCAAAGCAAAATCAAATAAAAAGAATTTTTCTATAATTATGCCTCCTCCAAATGTGACTGGCAATCTTCATATTGGGCATGCATTAAACATGACAATACAAGATATTTTATGCAGGTATTGGAGAATGAATGAAAAAAATGTATTGTGGCAACCTGGTACTGATCATGCAGGAATAGCTACCCAGAATGTGGTAGAAAAAAACTTATTAAAAAATCAAAATATTGATAAAGGTAAAATAGGAAAAGAAGAGTTTATATCTAAGATATGGGAATGGAAAAAAAATTCAGAAGACAAAATAATAAGCCAAATTAAACGACTAGGAGCCTCTCCAGATTGGAAACGTTTGAAATTTACCTTAGATGAAGATGTTAGCCAAGCAGTAAATTTAGTATTTATAAAATTATATAACAAAGGTTTAATTTACAAAGATAGAAGGTTAGTTAATTGGGATACTAAACTCCAGACAGCAATTTCAGATTTAGAGGTGGATCAAAAAGAGCAAACAGGTGAATTTGTATATATAAAATACTTTTTAGAAAACTCAAAAAGTTTTATAACAGTTGCTACTACTAGACCTGAAACTTTATTTGGTGATTGTTGTTTGGCAGTAAACCCAAAGGATAAAAAGTATAAAAAATTTATAGGAAAAAAAGTAAAAATTCCTTTAACAAATAAATTAATACCCATAATTGCAGACTCTTATGTTGATAGTAATAAAGGTAGTGGGGCATTAAAGGTAACACCGGCCCATGACTTTAATGATTTTAAGATTGGAAAAAAATTAAAAATATCTTTCTATGAAATTTTTGATAAACATGGAAAGTTTAATAAAAATGTCCCTTCTGTTTACCAAGGTTTAGACCGTCTAAAAGCAAGAAGTTTGATTGTAGCTAATTTAAAAAAAAATGGAAATTTAATGAAAATAAAAAAAATTATTCATACAGTTCCTTTCGGAGATAGATCGGGGTGCATAATAGAACCTTTTTTAACCGACCAGTGGTATTTAGATGTTAAAGAATTAGCAAAAGAGGCAATAATGAGAGTAAGGAATAAAGAAACTGAGTTTTACCCAAAAAGCTGGACTAAAGTTTTTTTTTCTTGGATGAATAAAATAGAACCTTGGTGTATTTCTA
>CAYTJO010000099.1:2949-5769 GCA_964438215.1 uncultured Rhodospirillaceae bacterium | reverse complement strand
TTATTCATAATTTTCCTTTCTATAATGTTAATAGTAATTATTCTCAATGAGAATCATTCTCATTATTACTAATTATAATAATTTGTAAAGTAATTTTATTAAATCGTTTAAATTTATTTGAACTTTTTTAAAATAATATTATATTATTTTGAGAATAGTTCTCATTATTAAGGAGTTTTATATGCTTAAATTATTTTCTTTATTGTTATTATTGTTGCCTTACTGTTTTAATAGTTTTGCTAAAAATAATATACTAGTAAATTATTCAAACATAGCAGAGGCTAAATACAGTGATTCATTGTACCTAGCCAAGGTTTTATTAACGGAAGTTAATAAATTTTTAGATATTACTACAGAAACCAATTTAGAGAGTGTTAAAAATAGCTGGTTGATGGCTAGGGAGATTTATCAGCAGACTGAAGTTTTTAGATTTGGCAATCCTATAGTAGATGAATGGGAAGGAAAAGTTAATGCTTGGCCACTAGACGAAGGTTTAATTGACTATGTTAGTATTTCAAACTATTATGCAACTGAAAATGATTTCTCTAACTTCAATATTATTGCGAATGAAAATCTTAAAGTTGAAGGTAACCTTGTGAATGCCAGAATTATTGACTCAAATTTGTTAGAAAATAAACTGCATGAAATAGGTGGAAATGAGGCTAATGTTGCAACTGGTTATCATGCAATTGAATTTTTACTATGGGGCCAAGATTTGAATGGTACTGATGTTGGAAAAGGTAAAAGACCTTATACTGACTATAGTTTAGCAAATTGTACAAATGAAAACTGTGATAGGAGAAGACAGTATCTTCTAGCTGCTTCTGAATTATTAGTAAAAGATTTAGAAGAAATAAAAAACTCTTGGAAAAATAACGGAGATGCTAGAAATGATCTAATCAAAAGTTCAGAAAAAGAAGGTTTGAGAAGAATTTTAACTGGCATGGGAAGCTTATCATATGGTGAGTTAGCAGGAGAAAGAATGAAACTTGGATTAATGTTAAATGACCCAGAAGAAGAACATGATTGTTTTTCTGATAACACTCATAATTCTCATTTTTTCAATGTTATTGGTATAAAAAATATATATTTAGGAAATTATAAAGATCTCAAAAATAATACCGTTAAAGGAAAAAGTTTAAGTGAATTAGTAGCAACTAAGGATAAAGGGCTTGATAAGGAAGTAAAACAATCTATCGAAAATACTATTTTTCATATGAAACATATAGTAAGTTCTGCTGAAAATGGTATTTACTACGATATGTTAATAGGAGAAGGTAATACATCAGGAAACCTTTTAATACAAAATGCTATTGATGCTTTAGTAAAACAAAGTCAAAATATTGAGAAAGTAGCAAAATTACTAGATATAAATAACTTGCAGGTTGAAGGGTCTGATTCCCTTGATAATCCTGAAGCTGTATTTAACTAATTAATATGAAACTTTTTTTTTGTTTACTTGTTATTTTAATTAATCTTGAGAAAGCAAGCAGTAGAGATGATCTTACATATGATGAGATAAAAAAAGTTAATAAGGTTTTAAAATTAACTACTAACTTTAATAAGGCTGAAAGATCTGAGGCTTTATCAGGAGGAGCAGGCACAGTAAATAAAATAGGAAAAAATTCTTTTTCTCATCATTTTACAACTTTAACTTTTGAAGATATACAAAGCTTTTTAATAGGTAATGCCTTTTTTAGAAAACTTTGGATTGCGGCACCTTCCTCTACTGTTTCTTCTGATGGATTAGGGCCTCTTTATAATGCAAGAGCATGTCAATCCTGTCATATTAAAGATGGAAGAGGGCATCTTCCTATTACTGAAAAGCCACTTTCTCTAGTTATTAAAGTTGGCGAATATAAAAATCTTAATCTTGTTCCTGATATTACTTATGGTAAGCAATTTCAATTTTTTGCAATTCCTGGACTAACTTCAGAAGTAGAAGGAAAAATTATTAAAAGTAAGATTAATAAGAAGATTAATGATGTAAAGGATTTAGATTATAAGATTGTTGATTTTCAAATAGAGAAGCTTAATTTTGGGAAATTTAATAAAAATAACTCCATTTCTTTGAGAGTTTCTCCTCATGTACATGGTGTTGGATTGTTAGAAGCAATTGAGGATAGTGATATACTTAAAAATAGTGATGAGTATGATATTGATAATGATGGTATTTCAGGAGTAGCAAGAATAGTTAAGGATGAGCATGGGAAAAATCGTATAGGAAGGTTTGGAGTTAGAGCTTCAACACCAAATCTTTTAACGCAAAGTGGAATAGCTTTTATGCATGATATGGGAATATCAAACCCAATAGGAGTAAACGCTTTTGGAGACTGTACAAAAAATCAAGAAGAATGCTTTAAATTTACTACTGGGGTTAATATCAATGATAAGACAGAAACTAGCAAAGAGATATTAGATAAGATAGTGTTTTACTTATCTAGTTTATCTCCTCCAAAAAGAAGAAATGTAAAAAATAAAGAAACCTTAAGGGGAAAAGAAATATTTTATAAATCTAATTGTACTTCATGTCACACCCCAAAATATGTTACCTCAAAAAATGCAAAATTTGACTTTCTAAAATTTCAACTAATATGGCCGTACACAGATTTACTATTGCATGACATGGGAGAAGGTCTTGCTGACAAAGATCTTAATAAAAAAGTAACAAATAGGGAATGGAAAACTCCAGCTTTATGGGGGATAGGATTAGTAAAGGAAGTCAATCCTAGAGCTACATTTTTACATGATGGTAGAGCAGATACGATTTTAGAGGCAATTTTGTGGCATGGTGGTGAGGCAAAGTCTTCTATAGATTAT
>CAYTJO010000099.1:0-2939 GCA_964438215.1 uncultured Rhodospirillaceae bacterium | reverse complement strand
TTTTTAGAATCATTATGATTAAAATTATTAAGTTATTTTTTTTTCTTTTCTTTAACTCTGTTTAGCACTCATATATCAGCTACTAATAATAAAGAGAGTTTACTGGAGAAATACAACTCTAGAATTATAGATAATTATTTATCAATTTATAACCTAAGCAACGATCTTATAAATAAGTCTGAGGATTATTGTAAAAAAAGAAAATCTCTATTCGAGATTTGAGAAAAAGTTATTTAAAAATATTTATATAATAATTAGAATAGGATTTATTAAATATATAGATTTTTTTCTATTCTCTTTTATTTCTAATAACAATTCAAAATTAAACTATTAGTAATTTAATTATAAAGATTCATTGAGAAATATAATTTAATTAATATAATTATTTTATAATTTATAATTATTATCAATTTTTATTTTAGGGAGATAAGAATGAATAAATCAAAAATGAATGCCAACGCAATTAAGGCTAATAAAAGAAGAATATTTAAAATAGATGCTGATGTCATGACCAATAAAGCAAATGCTTATATTTCTAGATCTATGATAGAAGAAAACAGATTAATGATTTTAAGCAACTATTCAGCCGCATTTATGGGCAATAGGCAATTAGCTAATAGTAATACTGAAGAAATTTTTGAAAACAGAAAAACTATTTTAGATAATTATAAGACTAAAAATAATATAGAAGAAAACTATATTAACGCACAAAAAAATAAAGCAGCTTTAGACTTTTTAAAACACAGATCAGAGTTGAACACTTCTCTTTTAAAAGCAAGTGAAGAAATGGCTGCTATTAATTCTAAATTGGTTGAATTAAATAGAAAAATTATGGATGCTAATCAATCTATTGTTGATTTTAACTCTAAGCAAATAGTAGAAAATAAAAGTCTTATAAACGGTAGTTTAAAACCACAAAGTGCAAAGCCTGCATCAAATGCTAAAATTATTAAAGGCAATAGTAATGCAATGAAACAACTTGAGAAAAATGTAAAAAATAATAGAAAAAGAATGACTGATTTGATTGCTAAATCTCAAAAAAATTCTGATGCGCTGATGCAAAATAAAAACCTTATTAAGCAAAGAAGAAATTCTGCTATGACTAATAGACAGAAAATATTAGCTAATAAAGCTTTGATTAAGTTTTAAATCAAAGATTGTCTTATGTTGTAATATCTTTAAAAAGGGATTAATTGCCAGACGTGTTTCAGTTAGTATATATATGATAAAGACCTTAAGTTTTTGGCAATTAATCCTAAAGCAAAGATTATTAAATAATTTTAATTATTAAAATTTTGAATTATCAGCAAATAAGTTAAAAAATATATGATTAAATTTAAAGAAATTATCTGAAGCTGTAGTCTTTAAAGACTTCTGCAATACGAATTCTAAAAGAATTAAATATTCTTTCTTTGCCCTTATTTTGAGAAACTTTATGTTTTTTATTATTATGCCATCTTTCTACAGATTTTTTGTCTTTCCAAGTAGATATTGAAACATAACTATTTTCATCTGTGTTGCTTTTATATCTCTCGGCACTAATAAATCCTTTTTCTTTCTTAATTTCTTCTTGCAGTATTTCTACCTCTTGGAAATATTCTTTTGACATGTCAGGTTTAGTTGAAAATTGAAATACTACAATTACCATATTATGCTTTATAAATTAATGAAAATACTATAACATAAGTTCATGGCAGTAGAAGTAAAACATTCACTAATGTCTTCTAAGCAGAAGTTATTTAGATCTAAGTATAGAAAGCAAGTTCAAGGATGGTATAACGGCTTTTTGCACGTATCAATTATATATTCCATAGGTTCTTTATTGTTGTTTTATTTTTTTCTAAATATAAGTAATGTAACACTTGTGGAGTGTTCTATAATTCCCTTAACCTTTATTTTTTGTAATTTCTTTGAGTGGTTTCTTCATAAGGAAGTAATGCATAAACCTAGAAACTTCCCAGGAGCTAGAGCTATTTATAGTAGACATACATTGCAACACCACCAATTTTTCACTGAAAAAGAAATGAGGTTTGCATCTGCTAATGACTATAGAGTAACTTTTTTTCCTCCCTATGCTTTGATTGTTTTTTCTTTAATGGGAATTATTCCTAGTTTAGCTTTATACTATTTGTTTTCTTATAACGTGGCTTGGCTTTTTTTAATAACAACTACCTCTATGTATCTGATATATGAAACAATGCATTATTGCTGTCACATAGAAGACAATTTTATAGTTAGAAATTTTCCATTTATTAACACTTTGAGAAGACATCATGAGGCTCATCATGATCAAAAAATAATGGTTGTTAAAAACATGAATCTTACTTTTCCTATAGCAGATTGGTTTTTTAATACTTCAGATGTTAAGAGAAGTCTTTTTGGTACTATCTTTAATGGATATAATAAAAAATATATTAAATTAAATAATATTTAAATGCCTGCCAAAATAAAGATTATTATAACTTTTTTAGTAGTAATTATATCAGTCTTTATTTTTTATAAACATTACATTATTAACCAACATACCAGAAGTATTATAATTGCTCTTATAGGAATTGTAATGTTGTTTGGATTATGGATGCTACCAGAAGCAACTGGAAAAATTAAAGAAAGAAATAAAAAAAAATAAGAAATTTATTAATAGAAGATTTTTGTTGAGAGCAGGTTTAGTAGCAGGAGGTGCTTCTTTATTGCTTTCTTGCGAAAATAAAAAGAATGAACAGTCATCCAAGGACTTTGATAAAGAAAAATCTTTTAATCTTAAAATGGTTACTACTTGGCCTAAAGACTTTCCCGGATTAGGAACAAGTGCTAATAGATTAGCAAATAAAATAAACCGTGCTAGCAAAGGTCAAATAAATATAAAAGTTTTCGGATCAGGAGAACTAGTGCCAGCGTATGAATCTTTTGATGCGGTAAGAAATGGTGTAGCTGATATG
>CAYTJO010000098.1:0-5797 GCA_964438215.1 uncultured Rhodospirillaceae bacterium | reverse complement strand
AAATGGAAAACTTATATGGAAGATGAACCCTGATACTGATCATGATTTTCCTGGGGCAGTCACTTGTTGTGGTATTAACAACAGAGGTGTTGGTTTATATATGGATAAAGTTGTATCTCATACATTAGATGGAAGACTAATTATAACTAATAAAGCCTCTGGAGAAATAGAGAATGAAGTGCAACTTGCTGATGCTAGTGTTGCTGAAGTTATAACAGCAGCCCCATTAATTGTAAAAGATTCTGCAATTACTGGCGTAGCTGGAGCTGAATATGGTATTAGAGGTTGGTTACATTCTACTAATTTAAAAGATGGTAGTAAAAACTGGAGAACTTACACTATTCCTGCCCCAGACGAGCCAGGTGGTGATACTTGGAAGCAAGGACCTGAGGCTCATAGTAAAGATGGATGGATGCATGGTGGAGGATCAACTTGGGTAGTTGGTTCTTGGGATGCTGATTTAGACGTAATCTATTGGGGTACAGGAAATCCTGGTCCAGATTGGGATAATGAATATAGACCTGGTGATAACCTATATAGTAATAGTGTCTTAGCTTTAGATGCTGACACTGGAAAAATTAAATGGTATTTCCAATACACACCTAATGACCCTTATGATTTTGATGGGGTTAATGAGCAGACTCTAGTAAATGCAAAGATTTTTGGAAAACAGACTAAAGCTGTATTGCATGCTGACAGGAATGGTTTTGCATATGCGCTTGATAGAGAAAGCGGTAAATTTTTGTGGGGAACTCCTTTTGTGAAAAAACTAGATTGGACAGCTGGTCTTGATAAATATACAGGTAGACCAATGGATTATGATCCAAATAAGGATGTTCAAAGATATGTTGCTTCAACCAGTGCATTTAGAGCTCAACCAGAAGCTACATCTTGTCCTGGAAATATGGGAGGAAAGAACTGGCCTCCTCCAGCATATGACCCTGAAAGAAATAAATATTACATTCCTGTAATAGAGAGCTGTGCTATGCACGTTAATGTTCCTCAAGAAAAGGAATGGGTAGCTAGAGAGTTTTGGTTAGGTGGTGGCCCAAAAATGGGACCAATTATTACTGGAAGTGTAACAGCTATGGATGTAAATTCAGGTAAAGTTGTAGGTAAGTATGATATGGACTACCCAAATTTAGGTGGTTTATTAGCTACAAAAGGTGGTTTAATATTTACTGCGCATCCTGATGGAAAAATAGTAGCATTAGATTCAGATAACCTAAAAGAACTTTGGGCATTTGATACCAATACAGGTATTAATGCACCTCCAATTACCTTTGCAGTAGATGGCAAACAATATGTTGCCATACTTGCAGGTCTTGGTGGAGCATGGCCTAAGTGGTTTGTAGGTTCTACTCCAGGACTAGAAAAAGTAAGTCCAGGACAAATGCTATTTGTATTTAGTCTGTAGTAAACTTAAAAATTAATGGGGCTGTTTTTATTCAGCCCCATTTTCTTATCAAGATGAATAAAAGATCTTTCAGTTTAATTCTAATCTATTTTTTAACTTCTCTGTTATCAGCTAACGATATTAGAACTTTGGCTATCAATTCTGATATGCATACTTTATCAGATAGGGGATATGTAAATTTTAAATGTAAATTTGGAAATAAAAAAATAAGTTCATGGAAAGAATTTAATAAATGTATAATTTCTAATGATGATACCTACTATATTAATTTAGAATATGATGAAAAATTTGCTTTTAATGAGAATTTTGAGGGAACTCAAGTAGCTGGGCATCCAGTTCTAATGAATTTGGGAATAGATACTAAAGGACTTCTTAAATTAATAGATATTACTACAGATCCAAGTGCTCCATTTTATTTTAGAAAACAAGCTTATCTTATGTGGCTAAGAATATATGGAAAGTATGGATCGGACGGATGGAATTGTAAAAATTTTGATAAAAAAGATGGTCATGTTGTTATAGGAAATAAATATATTAATAGACTATGTACTAAAGTAATAGATGATGTAAAAACAGTTTCAATAGAAACTAAATTTTATTTTAAGAATAAGACTAAAGATAAAGAAAATTTAGTTAGTATTACAAATTTAAAAATTTTTAGAAATAACGGTTAATATATATGATTTTTAAATATGTTATTTTTATAATTTTAATTAGCTTAAGTATAATAAAAAATGTTAATAGCCAGCAAAAAATTGACTATGGTTTAAAAGCTTATAAAAGGGGTAATTGTATGGGATGCCATAAATGGCACGGAGATGGTGGACCAGGATATGGTGGAGCTGCAATGTCGCTTCGAGAAACTGGTTTAGATAAGGAAGGGCTTGTGCTATTAATAGCTTGTGGAAGGCCTGGAACCAATATGCCATATTTTGATAAAAAAGCTTATATAGATGATAGGTGTTTTGGTCTAAAATTTGAAGATTTTGAGGGTGATGATAAAAACAGACCTTTGAAGTCAAAAGTATTTTTAAATAAAAGGCAAATCAACCAAGTTGTAGACTTTATTGTTAATGATTTAAAAGGAAAAAAAGTTAATAAGGAATATTGTCTAAAATTTTTTGGCAAACCAACAAGGTCCTGCGATAACCTATAAGCTTATTTCAAAACTTTCTCCGCATGTTTTTCTTTCTATTTTTATTTTATATAGATTTTTGAATTCTAACTTTAGCTTTTTCCATATCCATTGCCCAATATTTTCCAAGGTAGGGTTTTTAATCTCAGAAATATTATTTAAGTATGAGTGATCTAGAATTAATTTTAAATTTTTAATAGATTGCTCTAAAATTGAAAAATCTAGTATCATATCGTCATTATTTATCTCTCCATTAATAAACACTTTTACATGAAATGAATGACCATGAATATTTTTATTTTTTTTATTTCTTGTAACTTCTAGCTTATGAGCAGCTTCAAAGGTAAAGGACTTTGAAATACATTTTTTCATTAATTAATTCCTATGTATTTGTGAGTCTGTAAACTTAATTTCCACTTTGGGTTTTCCATAATTGCTTTTAATGTTTTTTTTAAATTTTCTTGATAATTATTATCATACAGAGGTTGAAGATAAAAGTGATCAAAATCTAATTTTTCTAAATTTTTAATTTTTATTCCTTTTTGTGGATATACTAATTTTATTTCATTGCCAGATTTTATAACTGTTTTAGTATTTGCTTTTGGGCTCACACATAACCAATCTATACCTTCAGGAGCCATCAAAGTGCCATTTGTCTCTACTGCAATTTCATAGTTTCTAATTTTTAATGACTTTATTAGTTTATTATTCAATTGTAATAATGGTTCTCCACCAGTAAAAACAATTAGTTTTTTTACTTTTTTATTATCTTTATTTATTTTTTCAATCTTTTTTATAAGAGATGTTAAAGTATACTTTCCACCATTAGTGCCATTAGTGCCAACAAAGTCTGTATCACAAAAACTGCATTTAGCATTTTTTCTTGACTTTTCTAATCCATTCCATAGATTACAACCAGAAAACCTGCAAAAAACTGCCTTTCTTCCTGTGTTAAAACCTTCGCCTTGAAGAGTTAAAAAAATTTCTTTAATATTATAAATCATAATTTATTGCAATCTATATTCTTCCCATCCTTTTTTTCTTAACAAACAGGCTGGACATCTACCACATCCATATCCCCATGAAAATAATTTTTTTCTTTCTCCTTTATAACATGTATGTGTAAAATTTTTTATGATATTAACAAATTTTTCACCTCCAATTGAATAAGAAAGTTTCCAGGTTTCAGATTTTGTTAAAAACATTAAGGGAGTATAAAATTTAAATTTTGTTTCCATACCTAAATTTATAGCTTTATTTAAAGCTTTTATAGTGCTATCTCTACAATCTGGGTAGCCTGAATAATCAGTTTGGCAAACGCCTGATACTATGTTGCTTATGTTATTAGTATATGCATATGAAGCTGCTAAATTATAAAATAACAAATTTCTACCGGGCACAAATGTATTAGGTATAGGAGTAGACATATCTATTTTTATATTCGATGTTAATGAATTTTTTGTAATATCAGATATATTTTTAAGTTTTATAATCAAACTTTTTTTAATTTTATTCTTAAATATTTGAAAGTTTTTTTCTATTTCTTTAATAATTTTTTTTGCGGCTTTTAATTCTATATTATGATTTTGACCATAGTCAAATGATAGCAAATAAACTTCATCAAATTTTTTTAAACACCATCCTAATGTAGTAGTGCTATCCTGACCTCCTGAAAATAATAATATTGCTTTTTTACTCATAAATTTATCTTTTTATAATACTTTGTAACAGCAATATTTTTTCCTAGAGAAGTTCTATTTTCAAGTTTACTGAGACAGGTTGCTAATTTATTAAAATCAACAATTTTATAATTAAATGAATTAATATTATCTTGTTTTATCATTCGAATTATATTTCTAATAATTTTATTTTTTTTTTTACTTTTTTTTAAATATTCACCAGCTCTAACTCCAAAAATACTTAAGCCTTTGATTAATATATAATTAGTAGGTATATGATAGAAATTCTTATTCATAAATCCAACAATTATATATTTTCCTTGCCAGTTCAAAAAACTAAGAAGTTTTTTTGATTTAATCAGGCCAGTTATATCTAAAACTGTATCAATTTTATACTTATCACTATAACGAGATATATTTTCAAGTTTTTTACTATCTATTAATATTATTTTATCGGAACCAATTTTTTTAACAAAATTTCTTTTATTATTATTACTTACTATTGAAACCACGTTTGCCCCAATACTTTTTGCCAATTTAATTGATGCTACTCCTACTCCTCCTGCAGCACCAGTAATAAGTATATTTTCTTTTTTTTTTAATTTTCCTATTTCTACTAGAGAAATATAGCTAGTGAGATAAGCTACAAATGAACCTGCAGCCAATGCACAATCTATTTCTTCTGGTATCATTATAATGTCATCTAAGTCAGTTTCAATCTCTTCACTAAAGCATCCTCCTTTTTTGTTAATTATTACCTTTTTATTAAGTAATTTTTTTTTGTTACTGTTTTCTTCTGATATTATTCCGCTTGCTTCAATACCTGGAGTAAAAGGGGCTTCTTTTCTATGTTGATATTTTCCTTTTATCATTAATATGTCAACGTAGTTTAAACCTATTGCATGTATTTGAACTCTAACATAGTTTTTTTTTAAACTTCTTTTTCTTATTTCTTGAATTTTTAAATTTTTAATACTTCCTAATTTGTTGCAATTATAATAAAAATTTTTTAGCATTATTTATGATGTTACTAATTATAACTTAAAAAGTAAGGTAAAAAATGAAATTAGAAGAATTGTTTTCTGTCAGAGATAAAATAGTTTTAATTACTGGTGGTTCTAGGGGAATAGGAGAAATGATTGCAGAAGGTTTTATTTCAAATGGTGCTAAAGTGTATATCACTTCTAGAAAAGAAAGTGATATTAAAAATACTGCTCAAAGATTAAAAGAATCTTATGGAGGAGTTTGTGAACCTACAAAATGTGATATTTCTTCCAATGAGGGAGTTAAAGAACTTTTTAATGAGTTTAAAAAAAAAGAAAAGTGTTTAGATGTCCTTGTTAATAATGCAGGGGCAGTATGGGGAGAGTCTTTAGAGACCTTCAGTGAAGTAGGTTGGGATAAAGTTATGGATCTTAATGTAAAGTCTATTTTCTTTATGATTCAAACGTTTTTACCTTTATTAAAAATTAATGCACAAGATAGTTGTAAAACTAGAATAATAAATATAGGTTCTATAGATGGTATTAACACTCCTTATTTTGAAAATTATTCGAATAAAATTAT